>JALOMA010000058.1 GCA_025455735.1 Candidatus Kapaibacterium sp. | reverse complement strand
ATACTGCGTGCTCGTGTTGCCAAGAATAATGCCATCGAAGCCCATAGCCACCACCGTGCGCAGCAGGTCCTCCAGCTGCGTAGCATCCGTATCCGTGGAGAATTTCACGACAACGACGATCCGTCGATCCCGTTTTGCCAAGATGTGCTGAGCGACATATTCCAACCGGCGCACGAGGCCATGGTCCAAGGCAGGACCACCATGGTGGCCTGGCACGTTCGGACACGACTCATTGATCTCCAGCACGTCTACGCCTGCATCGACATAGGCCTTCACGCCCTCGACAAGCTCATGCAGGGCAATCGTCTCTTCCAAGCCAGGTTCAGCGCTCACACTAGCTGCCACGACACAACCGGCGTGCCGTGGCATCTTCGCAATTCGTGATGCCACAGCCCGGTGCCCCGGATTGGGTAGGCCCATCCAGTTCGTGGCGGCTCCCGACCTCGGATAGCTTACCGCCGGCCACTGGATGCCATGTTTGACGTTCCCAGCCCGTGGCCGCGACGTCGTTGTTCCGGCAACCCATGCCCCAGCACCTTGGGCAGCCACCACGTCATACCCTTCTCCAACCTTGAACATGCCGCCCGCATTCCACAATGGGAATTGGAACTCCAAACCCCACGCCTTGATAGGGGGCCTTGGCATCCGTCGAGGCTCCGGCACCTCGTTGGCAAAACGTTTACTGAAAGCCGTACGCCCTGCGGAGAAAATCCGATGGGCCAGCGGCGCTGGGAGAGCATGGACAAAGGGCCGGAACCCGTGTTCCAAACGAGCGAAGGTTTCGATGAGCGACATTTATGCGAATTTACGCCCATGCAAACCAAAGAAGACATTGCTCGCAACTGGCTACCACGATACACGGGCACACCCGTGGCCGATTTTGGTGACTATGTTCTGATTACCAACTGGAAGGGCTACGTCACACGTTTTGCCGAGTGGCATGACGTTCCAGTGATGGGCGAAGATCGTCCCATGCAAACGGCGACGAACAAGAATGGTCTTACCATCGTCAACTATGGCATCGGGTCGCCGAATGCAGCCCTCGTCATGGACCTCCTGTCCGCGAGGATGCCGAAAGGTGTGCTCTTTCTTGGCAAGGTTGGCGGACTGCGCAAGAGCACGGAGATCGGACACTTCATCTTACCGATAGCTGCCATCAGGGGCGAGGGAACCAGCAACGACTATTTCCCCCCAGAAGTCCCCGCTCTGCCTTCATTCAAGCTGCACAAATTCGTTAGCGACACCGTCCTTCGTTACCAGCAGGAGTATCGCACTGGCGTAGTCTACACAACGAACCGGCGTGTGTGGGAGTGGGACGAGGCCTTCAAGCAACGTCTCCTGGACCTTTCCTGCCTGGCCATCGACATGGAAACGGCGACGGTCTTTATTGTTGGACACAAGAACGGCATCCCCCGTGGGGCCCTGCTTTTGGTGAGCGACATTCCCGTCATGCCGGAAGGGATCAAGACGGAAGAGTCCGACCGCGCCGTTACAGAACAATTCGTAGACCTGCACTTGCGGATTGGCATTGATGCCATGACGGAGATCGGACAAAACGGCGAAGAAATCAAGCACCTGCGATTCTAACGATCTCCATGGCCGTGAGGCCCAAGTCTTCGTGATCTGCGGCTGGCCAATCGGATCGCATCATCGGCTCGTGATGGTCACTGACGGCAATGCGCCCTTGGATCCACGCAAGGCGCTGTTCATGAGTCATGGACGTATCGCTGGCACCAACGAATGCTTGTGCCAGGTAGGCTAGCCGCACCTCGGGCGAGCGGCTGCCACGGTACTTGTGGGCAAAATTCACCCACGATGACGCCAGCGATCGTGCCATGTCAACATCGCCTCCTTCGACATACAGGCGAATGATGTCGCGCATCACAAGTGTAATCTCCGTGTATTCGCGCCCATAGCGGCGTACGGTATCGTTCAGCAAGCCACGCACGGCGGACGCCTTTTCCAACGCTGGCACTTCGGCACGAAGTGCTGCTTGATAGTGTGCATGGATCAACGAGGCAATGGCGTTGTCAAGCGGCTGTGGGTCCGCCCGCATGGGTGCCCCATCTCCCGGCCAGAGACCGCCCAATCGCCATTGGTCGTGTCCCGGCATGCAAGCTTGTAAGATCGAAGGCACGGCCCAGTCTTCGAGTCCAAAGTTGAACCGGGAACCATCGGCACACCATTCACACAGGTATCCACGGATGGCAGTTGGCGCAGTGCGCGGTACATCATTGCCCAGGAAAACCCATCCGCGTTGGGCATGTCGGGCGATATGGCTTGGATGGGCCAGTTCCACAACGAAGTACCGTCTCTGCGGCCACATCTGGATAACGACGCCGTGAGCTTCGGGTACAACCGTTGGGCGGGGAAACGTGACAACAACGGCCTGAGCACCGTGTTCGGAAACATAGACGTCTCCATCGAGGGCCCACTCTTCTCCATCCCATCCCTCATGGCTAGCCTGTTGATGCCGCCAAACGTCGTGAATCAAGGCACGTCCCTGCCCCTCCCAGAACGCTTTCACGTCGTTGGGCCGATGAAAGGTTATGAACGGCAGCACAACGTGTGCCATCATATAGTGGGCGGATTTTCCTGGCTTCAATGGAAAGCTGGGAAGGGCGGCCGAGGGGTCGTCAACGGACGACGTTCCCTTGAAGATGTTTGCAAAGGCCATGGCACAAAGTTCGGCATCACCAGGACTTTATGCACTATAGTTCCCCGAGATGCTGCATGTTCGCAGTGACCATTCCATCAATCATTGGTGCACTGGCACCTGGGAGTTCGCCATGCAGATGCTCGACATTGCCCTTGGCGTCATCGTCTTCTTTCTGCTTATCAGCCTGGTGGCGTCCGCCACCGTCGAACTCATCTCTACCCGACGGCGGTGGCGGGGCAAGATGCTGCGCAAGGCCGTTGCCACTGCCTTGGATGGTGGCTCTGGGCGTCAGGGTGGCACTTCCGAGGCGGATGACGACACGATTGTGGACCTTCTCTACCAGCATCCATCCATCGTAACGCTGTATCAGGGGAAGACCCCTGGCAAAACGCATTCCGATGCTATGCCTGCCTACATTCCGTCCGATGTCTTTGCGAAGGCCGCCCTTGACGTCGTCCTTGGCCTACCGGCCGAACAATGTGGCGATCTTCTTCCCATGTTCGCGGCGGAACATCGATGCTTCCGTCACGATGAAGATGCGAATCCAGAGCGCAGCAGAGCCATTTCTCGCGCATATCGTGCGCTCCGTCCATCCATCCTGCAAACGCGAGGCCACCACAAGGAAGCACTTGCCGCTATTGCTTCCATGTGGGATGCCGTTACCCAACGCTCTACGGGCTGGTACAAACGAAAGACAGCCGTCTGGCTTGCCGGCATCGGTCTTGTTCTGGCGGTTGCCCTCAACGGAGATGCCGTATTGGTTGCATCCCGGTTGACAGCCGATCCAGCACTACGTTCGCTTACAGCCTCCATGGCTACTGCCTTCGTACACGAACAGGCACAACGGCAAGACGCGCCGATGACGTCCGATCCCCAGGCCATGGTCATGCAATTCCAGGCCGCGTCGGCACTGACGGGAGGGTGGCACGGTGATCCCGTCCTCAATGCATCATCCACACCAGCGTGGTTCGCTACCCTGGCACTCAAAATCGTTGGTCTGCTCGTCACCGCCATTGCCGTTTCATTGGGTGCACCATTCTGGTTCGATATCCTGGCAAAGGTTGTCTCCATCCGTGGAGCACTGAAGCCAGCCTCCCAGAAGCCTGCCGACGAAGCTCAACCTTCCAGTGAGAGCGCAGTCTCTCAGCTTTCCATGTATGTGGCAACAGGTCGCGTTGGCCTCGACCAGGCGGACATTCAGCGCTTCCAACTCCTCACGGATGTTTCCAAGGCTGCATACTTCCCCACCGATGAAGCTGCCAGATATCTGCAATCCCTGAACTACTCCGTACAGGACATTCGCCTGTTCTCTATCAGCGATACCGACACACAGGCGATCATCACAACCATCGATGGTCGGACGATTGTTGGATTCAGAGGCACGGAAAAGAATCTCGAAGACTTCCAAACCGATGGCAACATCGCCATGGCACCTATGGAAGGTGTGCAGAACCTTGCCGGCCACTCTGGCTTCTTGAAGGCCTATCTCAGTGCACGGCAAACGATGATTGAAGCGCTCCCAGAGAATGCCACCGAAGTTCACTTCTGCGGACACAGCCTTGGTGGTGCGCTGGCAGTCCTGGCAGCACTGGATCTATCCTTGCGTCCGTCGATCACCGTGGCTTCACTCCATACGATTGGTCAGCCGAGAGTGGGCAACAGAATCATGGCAGACAGGCTGCAATCGACCTTGGGACTTCGTTATACGCGGGGCGTCAACAACTGCGACGTCGTTCCCCGTGTCCCCTTTTCCATCGGCCCTTTGGAGTATCACCACGCTGGCGTGCTACACTACTTCGATAGTAAAGGCAACCTCTGGCTGCAACCATCCTGGGCAAGCCGCCTGTTGGATGCCACCCTCTCGCATGCTGATGCACTGCCCCTCCTGAAAGAGACTATCGCGGACCACAGTGCCGACGGCTATGTTCACCTCTATCGATCACTTCGACCATGAAGATATTTCCGTTGATCGTTTTGTTTATCATCGTGCCTCGTATTGCAACGGGCCAGGTCACCCTTGTTAGTGGGCCTATGGTTGGCCATGTTGACATGCGCGAAGCGCGCCTCTGGGTTCACCTTAGTGGCGAAGCCACAGTATGGGCGCGGTACGCTGATTCTGCCACGCCACGACGTTCCTATTCGACGACGCCGGTACGGACCTCTGCCCAGCATGGTTATGTGGCAACGCTAGTCTGCGACAGCGCGGAACCTGGCCGCACGTACTTCTATACCATCGTCGTAGATGGCAAGGACGTGGTACGCCCCTACCCTACGTTCTTCCGCACGCAGCCCATCTGGAAGTGGAGGCCAACGCCGCCGCCTACCAGAACGATGGCCTTGGGATCGTGCTTTTACGTGAACGAAGAGGGCTACGAACGGTCGAGCGGCGGCTATGGCGCCAACTACCACATCTGCCGCATCATCGACTCCATACATCCCGACGTCATGCTGTGGCTGGGGGACAACGTCTATCTACGCGAGCCTGACTGGGGATCGCGATCTGGCATGCTCAAGCGGTACAGTCATACGCGGGCCCTGCCAGAGCTTCAACCTTTGCTGGCTCGTACGGCACACTATGCAACGTGGGATGATCATGACTATGGCCCTAATGACGCCGACCGAGGCTGGCACCTCAAGGACGATGCCCGCGATGTCTTCCGTTTGTTTTGGCCAAACCCATCGTGTGGATTGCGTGGCCAGGGCATCACTACGCAGTTTTCCATGGCTGATGTCGACGTGTTCCTTCTTGATGACCGTTGGTGGCGCAGCGCAGACAAACGCATGGATCAGCCGCGCACCATGATTGGTCAGGAACAATTCGACTGGCTTCTTGATGCTCTCCACGCCAGCACGGCAACGTTCAAGATTATTGCTCTTGGTTCGCAGGTGCTCACGGACAATCTTCGGAAGGAATGTTATAGCCGCATGCCTGAAGAACGTCAGCGCCTCCTGGACGCTCTCGAGAACAGCGGTATCAACGGCGTAGTGATGGTAAGCGGTGACATCCATGCCTCCGAACTGTCTCGTTTGGATCGTCCAGGCCGGTATCCACTCTACGAGTTCACGTGTTCCAGCCTTACGGCTGGCAGCAACAAGGACATCGACCAGCAGAGCAATCGTTACCGTATTCCTGGTACGACAGTCGGCGTCAACAACGCTGGCTTCATTACGGTATCGGGTCCGGCCAAAGCTCGTAGTCTTACGTTCCGCGTTGTTGACGCCAATGGAACGGAACGGTGGAGTAGAACGATAACCGAACAGGAGCTTTCCATGCCGAAGTAGCTCCGCTGCGACGACTTAGTATTCGGGCTTCCACGCCATACCACGGACGTAGGCGTGGACGTCGGATGGTTGATCAACGCGCGCCAGCCCGGCGTTCCAGAACCACGTTGCCACGTCCGCTGCTATCAGCAGCTCGGTCTCTCGGATCGTCCGCAACGGCGGGTAGACAAGGCCCCTTTCAAAGTCATCAACCGTGGTGATGGCAGCCAACGAACGAGCAGCAACGGCGAAGGCTTCATCTGGAATGGACGTTGGGCGTGCAGCAAAGACAGCAAGACCGACGGCGGGAAACACCAGGACGTTATTGCCTTGTCCGGGATGATATGTACGGCCATTCAGTTCGACGGGAAGGAAGGGCGATCCCGCGGCAAAAATTGCCTTGCCCTGCGTCCACGTATAGGCCTGTTCCGCCGAACACTCGGCTTTGGACGTAGGGTTGCTGAACGGAAAGATGATTGGCCGATCGTTCAGTTCGGCCATGGCCGTGATAACGTCGACGTCAAAACTTCCAGGAATCGTGCTTGTACCGATGATGGCCGTTGGGCGAACGCGCCGAACGGCATCAACGAGGGTTTCCGCACCATCGATATTGTGGGCATAGGGAATCTTGGTCTCCGTTAGGTCCGTGCGTTCTGCCGTAACCAACCCTTTGCTATCGAACAAATAACAGCACTTTCTGGCTTGTTCTTCAGGCACACCTTCCTGGATGAGGACGAGGGTAAGCAGGTCGGCAATGCCAACGCCAGCAGAACCAGCTCCGAAGAACAATACTCGCTGGTTGGCCAACGCTTCGTTCTTGAAACGCACTGCGGAAAGAATGCCGGCAACTCCAACGGCAGCGGTGCCTTGGATATCGTCGTTAAAGCTGCAAATCCGGTTACGATAGCGGTTCAGGATAGGAACGGCATTTTGGTTGGCAAAGTCCTCCCATTGAATGGATGCATCAGGGAAGACTTCCTCTACTGCCGAAACAAACTCTTCGACGAAGGCATCATAGTCGGCCCCCACCAAACGGCGCTGGCGCACACCGATGTAGAACTCATCATTCAGGAGCGATTCGTTATTCGTTCCAACATCGAGTGTAATGGGCAAGGCAAGATGCGGTGGCACACCAGCACAGGCCGTGTACAACGCCAGTTTTCCAATGGGGATACCCATGCCCTGAGCACCGAGGTCGCCTAGTCCAAGAATACGTTCACCATCGGTTACCACGATAAATCGCACATCGTCCACGGGCCAGTTGCGGAGTACATCTCGCATCCTGCCTCGATGATTCACGGATATCCACAGCCCCTTGGGACGCCGATACCATCGCCCGTACTCCTGGCAAGCCGTTCCAACGGTGGGCGTATACACGATTGGCATGTATTTCACGGGGTCATGCATCAGCACGCGATAGAACAGCGATTCGTTGCGTTCCTGCAAATCACTGAAGTACTGATAGCGTTCCAGGTCATTTCCAAGGTTGGCAAGGTGAAGCTCTGCCCGATGCATCTGCGTCGTGGGGTTCGATACAACGTCAGGCAACAATCCTTCCAGCCCCAATGCTCGACGTTCGTCGGCCGTAAAGGCCGTACCGCGATTGAGGCGAGGATCGCGCAACATGTCGATGCCACGTGGTGATGATTCGTTCATATGTCCAGTTGGTGAGTATCGAAATCGACAGAACAACAAAAATACCGCCTTGGCGGGTTCTGGCCGTAGTTTTGCACGAACTATCCACGAACATTCCACAGCGGTCCATGATTCCGTTTCTGCTTCTGTTTCTTCTCGTCGCATTGCAGCTGCCGGCCCAGGAAGCACATTTGAAAAACATTCGCCAGCTTACCTATGGCGGAGATAATGCCGAAGCATATTTCTCCCCAGACGGCAGGCACTTGGCCTTTCAAAGCAACAACAAGGCGTGGGGCCTGCAGTGTGATCAGATTTTCGCGCTCGAGATCGCCCAAGCCAGTTCCAATCCAACGTACCGTCCTCCGATGGTCTCCACAGGCAAAGGGCGCACGACGTGTGCCTACTATATGCCCAATGGCAACCATATTCTCTATGCGTCGACGCATGAAGGGGGCCTTGCCTGCCCTCCGGAGCCTGCTCCGCGGCCCGATCGGAAGTACCTCTGGCCGATCTATGCGACATTCGATATCTACGTAGCGGACACGACAGGCACCATCGTGAAGAAACTGACGGATGCACCCGGCTACGATGCGGAAGCAACGGTTTCCCCGAAGGGCGACAAAATCGTCTTCACAAGCGATCGGTCGGGAGATCTCGAACTTTGGACGATGAACATCGATGGATCGGACCAGCGCCAGATTACGACGGGCCTCGGCTATGATGGCGGAGCATTCTTTTCTCCTGATGGAACACAGTTGGTGTTTCGGGCCTCACGTCCTACAACGGACAGCGCCGTCGCCGAGTACAAAGCCCTTCTGAAGCAAGGGTTGGTAGCACCCACGGAAATGGAAATCTACGTCTGCAATGTGGATGGTAGTGACCTGCGAAAGGTCACGTCCTTGGGCAAAGCCAACTGGGCACCATACTTTGATCCCCAGGGTAAACGCATACTGTTCTCATCAAACCATCATAGTCAACGTGGTTATGACTTTCAGATCTACATGATCAACGTGGACGGAACAGGTCTGAAAAGGATAACAACGGAGAGCATCTTTAATGCTTTCCCCATGTTCTCCCCCGATGGCAGGTACCTGGTTTGGTCGTCCAATCGCAATGCGGCTGCGGGCACGCGCGATACAAACGTATTCATCGCTGAATGGAACGATGGAGAGTAGCGCCAAAGCGGCCGTCGCTGCGGCACGTTGCACTGCTTATATGACGACGACCGTTGATTCGCCGGCAACGTCAACGCGATGAATGGCCACACCATAGGCAGTTGTCAACGCTGTAGGGGAAGCCGCTGCTGCACCAACCCACGACAAACGTCCGTTTACCAGCACGGCAATCGAATGGCCATAGCGTAGTGCAAGGGGAATGTCGTGAAGCACCGTAAGAACCGTCCAGCCGCTGCGCACGGCAAGCGTTCGTAACAGGGCGGCCACGGTGGCCGCGTGGCGAGGATCAAGATGGGCGGTTGGCTCGTCCAGAACAATCACCCGGTCGGAAGCATCTGCTTCTGTATGACGCAGCTGTGCTATGGCCCGCGCTATGGCTATGCGCCGCAGTTCGCCTCCGGAACACGTCAGGACGTCGTGCAGGGCCAAGGTAGCAACGTCGCACTCTTCCAGCGCCTGGAGGGCTGCATTGTAGTCTGGGCGTTCCGGACGCCCACCGTGGATCGCATAGCGCCCCTGCAGGACGTAGTCCAACACGTCAACGCTCAGTCCCCGTTCGATATGCTGGGGAACGTAGGCCAGACGAAGTGCCCGTTCCGTATCGGACCAATCCTGCAAGGCCTTCCCTGCCAGCAGGATCGCACCGTCGTAGTCCTGAGATTCGCCCGTCAGGGTCTTCACGAGAGTGCTCTTGCCAGCACCATTGGGCCCCATCAGCACCGTAAGCTCCCCCGGTGCTGCCCGAAGGGTAATGCCATGCAGCAGTGCAGTGTCGTGGTCTGCGACAGAGACATCCTGGAAGTGTATCATTGCTGGGTCCTCTTACGGGCAAGGATGAGAACGAACAAGGGTATGCCGGCGAGTGCCGTGATAACACCAATCGGCAATTCCAAGGGTGCAGCCACCATCCGGGCCAAAAGATCGGCGGCCATCAACGTGGCAGCCCCTGCTAGGCCAGCTATTGGCACATGCAGTTGTGGGGCCCTGCCTACAAGACGCGCCGTAAGGTGCGGAACAATCAAGCCAACAAACGTGATCGTCCCCACAAAGGCAACACTTACTCCAGTGATAATACCTGTAGTGATGATAACCATGGTTATTGTTCGCTGAACAGGAACTCCAGCCATCCTGGCAGCTGTATGGCCCGTTGCAACAGCTGCCAGTGCTGGTGCATGACGTATTCCGAAGGCAACAAGAAGGATTGCCAGAGAGCAAAGCGTTAGTGCGCTTTGAAGGGGAACACCGGCCATACTTCCCAGCGTCCAGAATGAAACGGTGCGTACTTGGGCGTCGGTAGCCATCGTGGTTGCCGTGCCCACAACGGCCCATGATAGGGCAGTGCAGGCAATGCCGGCGAGCAACATGCCCGAGACGGATGTTACACCGCGCTTCGTTGCTACGGACCGCACTGCAAAGACGGCACCGATGGCAGTCAGGGAAGAAATGGCTGGCACAAGTATGGTTGGCGGTACGTCCGGCCACATCGTCGCTCCAAGGACGATTGCAAGTACGGCACCAGCTGCCGCGCCAGCCGACGTACCAATGAGGGAGGGATCGGCCAGCGGATTCCTGAAAACGTTCTGCATCATGACGCCCGCAACGGAAAGGGCTGCCCCGACACCGCAGGCCGTAAGCACGCGGGGTAGACGAAGATCGAGGATGATGGCGCGGTCGATATCCGACACAGCCTCCGGGGCCGTCAGGATTGCCACAATGGAGGAGATGTCCAGTACATATGTGCCGAACAAAACGGAAGCAAGGAAGAGCCCCACGACGATCACACATAGGGCCAACACCGAAGCACCAGCGCGCCTGTTGGTTCGCCGTCTGGCTTGCAGGACATCCTGCAGGGAGAGACTCTCGGCCATCACCGCGCTCCGGCCTTCAGAAGGCTGGCACGCAGCTCCTGGAGAGCCTCGCCAAGTCGTGGGCCCATCGTGAGCAGCAGGGCATCATCGAGTACGACGATGCGGCGGGCCTTGCCAGCTGGGGTAGCAGCAATGCCTGGCAGTGACAGGACTCCGTCGACACCGCCCACGCTGGCCACGCCATTCTTCGTGACAACGATGTAGTCGGGCTTCATTGCAACCACGGCCTCGGCCGTGAGTGGCAGGGCCCCCTTCACGGAAGCTACATTACGTGCATTGATGCGCCGTAGCAGTCCGTCCACGCCTGTATCCGTGCCATTCACCAAGAGCGTCTTCGTTCCACGAATGTAGAGGGAGAGAACGGCTGGCGACGAGGCAAATGGCTCTACCTTCTTGACGTCTGCCAGCGTTTTTGTGGCAAGGGAGGCAGCTGCAGCACCTTCGCCGACGAAGGTACCGATGGAGCGGATAGCCTCTGCCGTTTGGTCTGGCGTATCCGGCATGGCAACAACAACAACGCGTATTCCAGCAGCCCGTAGACGAGCGCTGAGACCCCGTGCATCGGCTTCTGCGATCATCGCAACATGTGTGGGCTTGAGAGCCAGCACGGCCTCTGCGTCAATGCGGCCGAAGTATCCGAGGTTGGGCAACGACGTCACAGCCGATGGATGCGTTGATGTTGCATCAACGGCTACCACAGAACTGCCTTTCCCAAGCGCATAGAGGGTTTCAGTGCAGATGCCTCCAATAGACACGATTCGCTGCGAGGCAATCATTCCTGCCGATTGGAGTAAAAGTAAAGCGATGGTGAGTAGTGTTTTCATGATGCTACCTCGATGTGGTGTGTTGTACACTCGTTCCAGAGTTGTCTCCAATCATCACGCTCCGCCGTGCCAGGCTTCCGTGCGCCGAAAAACTGTACGACAAGATTGCCATCGGCATCGTACGCTTCCATGGAATGAACCGGACCATCCTCTGTTGGCTTCACAACGCACCAGAGCGAGGCTACGAGGTCCATGCGAAGATGAAGGTTGAAGTCCGGGTCCATGACATTGAGCCATGCCCCCTGTTCGATAATCCGATGCACGGTACCGGTGTGAATCTGGATGATACCGTCGTTGCCAACAAAACACATGATGGGGATCTGCCGTTCGGCAGCACTGGTAAGCATGGTGCGCACGTGGCCAACGGAAACCGGTTGGGCCAGATCCTCCCCAGCTAGCCGGAGCGCCTGCAATCGTCCAACGGAATAGGAACGCAGCATAGGAAAGAAGTCGTGCGTGTCTCGCAATGCCAACCACGCCTGGCGTAGGCCGAGCGCGTCAACGTCGGCGTCAGGACGGTCTATGCGCGCCTTCTTAGGCGCACTCGCCTGGAACGGCGGAAGCGTGGCGCGGAATGCCTCTCGGAGCGTCTCGAACGATGCCGTATCCGTGCCATCGGTGCAATACACCTTGTGCACGGCACATCCGTGGGCATCAAATATCTGGATGCTGTGCAGCGAACCCCGATGGGAGTCTACCGTGAGATACCACGCCGCTGCCCACTCTGACGGGAACCCACGAAGATCAATGTCTGGACCCACCACCAGAAGGTGTCCTCCCCCACCACTCACACCTGTGTAGGTGCCCTTACGTTCATGAACACATGCTTCGTTGCGGGTTAGCGCCATCAGCCTACCCGCGCTTTCCAACCTCTGCAGCAAATCCAGCCAGCGTGGTGCCAAACGAATCGCTTCTCCCAAGCTGCCACTCTGCTCCCAACGCGCTGGAACTCGACGAGTGATGGCCACATGTTGGGTGTATTGCGCGATCCATGTGTGTATTGTGTAGTTGGGCTATGACTGAGCACACCTGTGCCCAGTCAAACTCTTTGCTGGTCAGATGGTTGATGGTTAACCATAGGCATTGTGCGTCTGTTGTAGTTGTGGTAGGTTCATGAGTGAGCACCCCTGTGCCCAGTCAAGGAGCTGCTGCTGTGTGGCTAGGGTGTCTGAGCGGGCCTTCAGGAAGGCCACTGCGCTGCGCGCCTGCACACACCACAACAACAGCAGACACAAAAACAATTCAGTTTGTTGCATGAGTTCCTGATGCGGCTGT
>JALOMA010000256.1 GCA_025455735.1 Candidatus Kapaibacterium sp. | reverse complement strand
CAAAGCTATCCAGCTCGGCGTCCGGGCAAGGACTATCCGCAGCGAACGGGGGCATGGTCAAAGAACATTCTTCCGTATCGGTATCGAGAACATGGCGTCTACGATGGCGTTCTGGATGCATTCTATATGCTGACATTCACTCGACCGTTGGACGAGCCCGTGATTGTTGTCGAGCTCGAAGGTCGGCTGCAGGATGTCCGCCCCGCCATAACCAACGAATCATGGGCGATCTCGTTGGTTGAACTACGTCTTTTGGATTACTGGGCGCCCCCGCCAGCTGCGCCCGAACGTTCCGATACAACAGACCCTCAGCTACCAGGAGTTGCTGGATATCCGGTCGAGGAATTTCCAGGACTCATGATACCTACCATTCAGTGGTTTCCGTTTCGCATTGTCTTTGGAACGTCCAAACGCTAGTTGTTCCAGTATGCGGCGCGACGGCATGACGATAGCTCCATCAGGCGGCCATCGGAGGCTTCGAATCGGAGAAGCGTTCGAACACTATCCATGGCAATCCAGTACCTCAACCTTCGAGTTGCCGTTGTGACGTCGTACCGTATACACTCAGTTCGACCGTATCCGGAATTTTCGTCGAGGACGGAAGGATCAAGCACATCCTTTGTTGCCGAAATCGTAGCCCTTTCTGGCGCGCCAAGAGCTGCTTTTGATGTCGTAATTGATGGAAACAACATCATTGTAATCGGCTTCTGGAACGGTGGTTTCAGGCAACGGACCAGGACGAAGAGATGGTCTTCCAGATAGGCGTCGTTTTCCAGCTGGCGCGATCCTACACCTTCACCGTCCCAATAGGAATCCCAGGTATAGGCAAACGCACTGTCCTTGTTGGTGATGTTCTTGAACGTATTTCCACACCATTCTGACGACGAAGCCGTGGCTTTAACCAGTAGCTCTGGTGCATCCCGCCGTACAAACAGGCTTGTCAGGAAGTGGTATGGATAGTTCGTCGTAGGAATGCGGGCAAAGAGGTTCACCTTCAGAACGGTCACCAAATCGGATCGGTCATAAGAGTCTGTCTTCGTCAAGAACTGCCTGTTCAGATCCTCCTTCACCGTAATCATCACATAGTCGTAGGCCCGCGGCACGCCATAGATCACACGTTTGGAGGCATAGGTGGCCACTTCGGCCATGCCGTCGTCCCAGATTGCCGCGGCAGCCACGGATGGATCGATGGGCAGGTTAGAAGGTTGCGGAGCACCCGTACCTGCTGGTGTGCAGGCCAGGAAGGTCAGAGCAAGTAGAAGGACTGCATGTTGTATCATGGGACTCTCCGTGGTTCGTTCGTTCAAACGTACGGAGAGTGTTTCTGGTTCTATGCCAAACGCACGGTGACCGTCTTTCCAACGCTCGCCAAGGCTAGTTGGGTTGTCGAATCTTGCATGGCCTTTCGCAAACGCCGGAGAGGCTCGGAGAGTGGTTCTTCGCTTTGTTTGAACGTAGAGTGGTGGATGGGCACAAACGCCCGGGCCTTCATCATGGTTGCCATGGCCAGCGCCTCTTCGGGCGTACAGTGCGTTTCTGGATACGGATCATACGCTCCAATGGGCATGATGGCAACATCAACGGGCCCCACGTCGGCGAAATCCCGTGTATAGGCTGTGTCGCCACCAAAAACGATTCGAATACCGTTCTGCTCAATACAGTAGCCATTGTAGGATCGGCCAGTGCGAGGCTGTCCATTGGCACGGCACGCCTCTCCTGGCAAACGCCAGCCGTTGTGTTTCACACGCAGAGCCTTAAGTCGTATGGAACCCACGGAGGCCGTATCGCCCCAGTCCATTTCGTTCAGCGATCGCCATGCATAGTCGTTGATGATATCGGCCGTCCGTGACGCTGTAATAACGTCCACACTATGCGGAAACTTGTGCGCTATTGCTGCTAGGGTTGCCGTATCCATATGGTCCATGTGGGCATGGGATAGCAACACGAGATCGGGTTTGGGCATGGTATCTACGGTAAACGCAGGTTGTACTAGTCGTTCTGGGCCAACCGTTACCCCGAGAATGTTGATGCCGTAGCGGTCAAACAGCACCGGATCCGTTAGGATGTTCACCCCTCCCATGGTAAGCAAGACCGTAGAGTGCCCTATCCATCGAATGCGTATATCATGGGGATGTGGGCTATCGCATTCCGCAGCTAGAATCGTCGATGACGGCTTGACGTCCTTGGTGCTTCCGGCTGCGGACCACACGGGCCGCGGAAGCATTGCCTCTGTTGCCAGTGCTGCCGCAACCAATCCAGCGTTATGGAGAAACCTGCGGCGGGACCGTGTTTCAGAGATGGGCGAAGCGGAGGTCGTCGGCTTTTTCATTCGTCGGCGTCCTGTTGTATGGAAGACGCGCAAAACTCCACGTCTGAAGTCACGTGTGCACGTTACCTCCTCTTCATCACCACATCATAACAGAAGTCATCACTGTAGTTACAATGTGTTTACATGGCTTGTATGGTTTTTCCATGGATGGATTTCACGTAGTTATGTTCGTAGGTCTTTGTCGAACAACAGTGACATTGCAACCGATGTGGGCGGTGAGCGTACTAAGGCGTTCCCGATATTGACACAAAGCAGATTGGAAGCATCATGAATAGACTGGTAATGGCCTTGCTTGCCGCAAGCTGGACGTCGTCCATGGCCTTGGCCCAAGGCGTAACAGAAGAGGATCAAATTGAGCGTATTCGGTTGAATGACCTGAACGTTCAAGTGGGAATGTCCTTTCAGGTAGTCAATCCCCAGGGGACATTTCGCGACGCCTTGCAGACCATTGGGGCACCAGAAGTTGGATATGGCTTCACCGTCGGTGCTGCGTATCATATGTCGCCAATTCCCGTTGCCTTTGGATTGGAGGGCGGGGTGGTCTTTATGGGTGGCGACAGCCGAGAGCAAACCATGCAGAATGGCCTCTTTCGTGATACCATCCTCCAGGAGACGCAAACCAGCATCGTACCAATCATGCTAAGCATGAGATTTCAGCCCAACATCGCCACGTGGGTTTTCCCGTATGTTGAAGTTGTCGGGGGCGCGAATATCCATCTTGCTTCCTACACCCTTACGCAAACGAACGCACATCAAGGTTGCCGACATCATATCCTTGCCGAACGCCCTACAGCGTATCACCATCGACACGCGATTCCGCTACCTATGGGGTTCCGAAGGCGAAGTATCGTCGGTGCATATGAATCCCAGCAACAATAACTACGAGTTCAAATCGGCTACCGTCGGCAATACCGACATGGTCACGTTCAACATCGGACTTACCTTGCACTTCTAACCGTTCTCCATGCGGAGTTTACTAGTCATGAAACCACTTGCACGACTGGCCCTTGTGGCCACAGTTACTGGATTGTCCTTGGTTGGTTGCCGTTCGGCACAGGACAATGTACGCGACCTCCGCTCCACCAACGAGCGAGAGATGACCGTTGGTATCGTACAACGCGAGATTAAGAAAGGCATGAGTGGTGCCGCAGTGGCAGAGGCCTTGGGATCTCCAAACATTGTGACGAAGGATGAAGGCGAAAATGTCACGTGGGTGTACGACAAGATTGCCACGGAGGCTTCGTATTCGCAAAGTCAGAATGCCCTGTTTCTGATCATTGGAGGCGTCTCCAATCAGTCTGGAGCAGCATCCGTTACCCAGAAGACCCTCACGGTCGTGATCAAGTTCGACGCTTCCGACAAGGTCTCGTCCTTTACCTATCACTCAAGCAAATTCTAACCGTACGGCAATACTCCCATGCGCCTTCACGTATTGATCGGCTTCCTGGTGGTGACGATAACGGCATGTACGTTCGTCAATCAGGCGCCAACGGTTCAGCCCCCAAAAACGCAGCTACAGACGCGTGAATTTCAGACCCGTGAGTTTGATACGAACGATACGAAGCTCATCATGAAGGCCGTGTTGAACGTTCTTCAGGACGATGGCTTCGTAGTTAAGAATGCCGTCGTCGACCTTGGCCTCCTGACAGCAACAAAAGAAGTTGATCTAGCAGAGAACCGCGCCACAACGAATAGGGCATCCAGCGACGACTATTGGTGGAGCGTTTTTGAATCCGTATTCGGTACCGGTGGCGGACGCAATCGCGCCAATCAGTCTCGATCCAATCAGGAACAACCACGCTTTCGTAAGTTCAAACTGATCGAAGTAAGCGTCAATGTGTCTGAAATTGGACGCCGCTCCAAGGTCCGAGCCAATTTCCAAGCCAAGATCCTCGATAATCAGGGTCAGCCCTTGGATGTCTATGTCATCGAAGACCAAAAGTTCTATCAAGAGTTTTTTGCCAAGGTAGACAAGGGCATCTTCATTCAGAAGCAAGGATTCTAGAATCGTGCTTTCCCATCGTCTCCTCATACCGTTGCTGGGCTTGGTGCTTGTGGCACTGAGCCCGTCATTGCTTTACTCACAACCCCTCCTTGACGCTCTGAAACAAGGGGATAGGAAGAAGGCGTTAGCCCTGATCACCAAAAAGAAAACAGACGTCAACGAACGCGATGCGGAGGGTCTGACCCCCTTGATCGTTGCCACCGTTGCCGGAGACTCCGTCATGGTGGTGCGCCTGCTGGAAAAAGGTGCGAAGGTGGACATGCAAAGCTCCAATGGTATGTCTGCCTTGATGGCCGCTTGTTACCATAAACACGAAACGCTCGTTGGTTTCCTGCTGGAGAAGGGGGCCTCGGTTCACCTACGGGATAACGCAGGCCGAACAGCCCTGCACGTGGCGTCCTATCACGAGAATGCCAACTCCGTGTCCCTTTTGCTTGACGCTGGTTCCGAGATTGAAGCAACAGACTTCAAGGGCAACACAGCTCTACTTATTGCCTGTGCAAACCGCCATTTAAATGTTCAGGCAGAACTGCTCAACAGGGGCGCCAATGCCAACTACCGCGATCCGCAGGGTCGTACGGCTCTTATGCTTCTTGCCGTCAAGGGCGAGGATGAAATGATGCGTGTTCTCCTGCAGTTTAAGGCCGACGTGAACGTCCGCGACTTTACAGGTAAATCAGCCTTGGCATACGCCAACGATGGTCGCTGCAAGCTATGCGTTGAACTACTCGAACGTGCAGGCGCCCAGTAATGCGCGGGTCTACCCTCGCCGAAGCAAATGGCTGATTCGTTTCCAGGGAAGAACAACCTCGGTTGGTCCAGCAGCATAGGGGGCAATCTCATAGGTATTGTACAGGAATACCAGACCACGATCCGAGGGATACCACGTTTTGGCCAATGGTAAACGGCCGTCGACAAGCCAAAGCCCAGCCTTCTCCAAGGAAGTGTTATTCTTGATGTTGCGGGCACGCCGCACGTACGTGGTTACAATATCCACGAGCGTTCGTTCATACCCTGGAATCAATATATCTTCCAGACCCACTGCTTCGCCGGTGGGAGTGTATACCATGGACTGTATCACCATACTGGGATGAGCGCCCCCAAGGTAGTCGAGCGTTGTCAGCCGAAATACAAGAAAGGGGATACGAGGCGTTGGTTTGGTAACATCAACCTTACGGTATACCGTCCAGTGCTGTGGCACGTCAGGCATGCTCGTGCGGAACTGTCGATATGCCACCGTCGTGGAGTCCCGCAACGCGTCGAATGTAGCTGGCGTCGTGCTATCGCCGAAAGGGTTTGCAAAGAGAACCTTGTTTAAGGAGTCCTGCATGGCCTTTGGAACATTCCGATGGGCAGATGTTCGGAACGTTATGACGCGTATTGAAACACAAGCCAACTTGCCACAGCCGTCTATGGTAGCCCTCAGAGTGTCTGGCTGAAAACGTATATCGTCGGATCGCCATTCTCCTTGCGCATGAGAGGGTAGGGGAAGGCATATGGCCATGATGGCCAGTATGGCAGCCATGGAAGACCGCAGGAGTTGGGGATGTGGACACATCGGGGAAGGTGTTTTCTCGTGTTTCGGCCCGGAGGCAGGTTCGGGAATTGCGTAACTTGGAGGTCTTGTGCTGTCACCAGCTGGATTGTACCACAGATTCATTCTATCCTACATGATGCATCGATCTTCGTCGCGTTTGACGCGCATTGGCGTGTTCTACGACGGAAACTATTTCTTACATGTCTCAAACTACTATGCATTCAACCATGCCCGACAAAGCCGCATTAGTATTCGTGGACTTCATGAGTTCATTCGGCATCAAGTTGCCGAGCGTGAACACTCGGATGTTGGTTTGTGCCAAATTGTAGACTCGCACTTCTTCCGTGGCAGAATTCCTGCACAGGAAGCACAACAACGTGGCAACCTCCTGTACTATGAACGCGTCTTCGATGACATCCTCATGTGGGAAGGTGTCATCACGCACTATCTGCCCGTGCGGAACAGCGGCGGCCGCCGCGAAGAAAAGGGTATCGACGTTTGGTTGGCACTAGAGGCATACGAGCTCGTTGCGCTCAAGCAGTTCGACGTCGTCGTCCTGATTTCATCGGATGGCGACTACGTACCGCTTGTTCGTAAGCTGAACACCCTTGGTGCCCGCGTGATGGTTCTTTCGTGGGACTTCGAGTTCGTGGATGAAGCAGGGTTCCGCCAGGTTACACGCACCA
>JALOMA010000057.1 GCA_025455735.1 Candidatus Kapaibacterium sp. | reverse complement strand
CTCTGTATCGTGTACCCGCAGCTGGTGGCACCCAACGGAAAAACAGACCAGTAGCACTGGGGGTAATTGTCTGCCACGTGGCTCCGTCATCCGCCGAATACTCCAACAACACTGGGTCCGACGGTTGAACACCTCCCCACTCGATCCGAACGGTATCGCAGGTGGAGAATACTTGTCCGCCAAGAGGAGTTAGCAGCGTCACTTGACCGGCTCCGCCCACAATTTTAATGGACTGAGGGCAGGGGCTTGCGTCCACAGTAATGATGGCGTCACGATAAATTCTTGCCGGTCCCTGTGTAAATCGCACACGCAGGCGTCTGGATTGTCCCTGCTGTAGCGTAAATGGCGTAAAATTGGGGGCGTTATTGGGCGCGTTGTGGTCAACGATCGTGAAGAATCCTGCCGGTGCTACCGATACATTAGAAACGGACATAGGGCCATTCGCAGCCGTTATGGTAACGTCGGCCTCAGATGTTTGATTCGGCAGTGGGTCGCCAACAAAGAGCACAGGAGGCGTCACACGAACGTCCGATATCGATACCGGCGGTGTTTGGTAGCTGACCGTAGAGGTAACATTGGGTGTTCCTCTCCGCAGCGTTACTGTTGCCGTACGGTTGGTGGCGTCCAGGTTGCAAACATAGGGAGAGGTCCATTCCAGCTCGCAGATTCGGTCAACTCTTGTCTCCAAGGCCAGGAAACCGAAGAGATCAACAATGCCGTTCTCCGTGACTACATAGGATCGGCCCCCCGTTTGGCGGGCAGCCGTCTCAATGGAAACGTCCGTAGCCCGAATCATGAATGAGATTGAGAAGAGCTTTGCTCCAATTGCGTTCAGCTTGGCGGCGGTTTCGTTCCCCCAAGCAATCTTTATCCCGTCGTTGCTCCACTCCTGCACCGAAGGCTCACCGTCCGTGAGAAAGAAGACGAATCGGGGGATGTCTACAGGTCTTTTCGCAAACAGACGAAACACGTCAATGGCTTGCTTGTCGTCGAAGGGAAGTCGGTAATCGGTTGCTCCAGAAGGCTCACGCTTCAGGAGAGTGTCATTGATCTCTTTGGGTACATTCGTCCAGTCATTGAACAGCTCCGACTGCGTTGCAAATGATAGAACGGCCACTTGTGTTCGACCAGAGAAATCCAGCTGTGCTAGAAACTGTCGCACGGCATCCCGAACATATTGCCAGCGATTGATATCATCACGGTACTGCGGCCGCATCGAGTTGGAACGGTCTATCACAAGAATGATGGACGCATCAGGGGTCTGCGAGAGCTCTCGACATGTCTGCCGCAGTGTTGCCGTAAGGTTTGCAGGCTG
Organism: Candidatus Kapaibacterium sp.; assembly: GCA_025455735.1. Taxonomy (GTDB): domain Bacteria; phylum Bacteroidota; class Ignavibacteria; order Kapaibacteriales; family Kapaibacteriaceae; genus JALHPC01. The sequence goes on along the minus strand of JALOMA010000057.1, from coordinate 11,396 downwards.
GCCACCACGTGGTGTTTCCGTGATCTGAAAATCCGCAGCAGTCAACCCAGTGTAGGGATCCCCATTTGCATCAATGGCGGAATAGCTGGCAGTGATCCGTGGAAACTGCGAGGTGTTGACGCCGTAGACATTCAGACGCTGCGCCATCATGACAACGCTCCCGCTTGCGACGAGCACGAACATGATGAGCCACATGCGCCACGAAGTGCTAAGTTGTTTCATCGATCTATCCCTTTCCTTCATACTTCTTCATTACTTGCAATCGATTGGAGGGTCGAGCAACCGCAGTCGACGCGCCTTCGCATCCAGCTCTGCTCGAATTCCCAACGGAATCGTCATTTTGCTTCGAACATGCCCGAAGGGCATGCCATACACTGCTGGAATCCCGAGCGCAACGATACGGTCATCGAGCACCGCACGTAAACTGGGTGATGGACCAAGTGGAGACGCTGATTTGGCTTCACAATCCCTGAAGTTCCCAAGCATCAGCCCTCGACATGACTGGAGTTTGCCTGCCAACCACAATTGCGTCAACATTCTGTCAACGCGATATGGTTCTTCGGATATCTCTTCCAAGAAGAGAATCGAATCCGTGGTATCTATCTCATAGCGGGTGCCAAGTGTACTGACAATCATGGCAAGATTGCCGCCCGTCAGCCGTCCCCGAGCATTTCCCGGTACCAACGTCTCAGCTGCTTCGCCATGAAATGCCGGACGGGGAGTTGTTGCCGTCTTGCCGTCCCAATAGGTAATGCTCTTCATCGCAGACGTCGTAAATGCATCGAAACCACTCGACGCCACCGGCCCGTGATACGTAACCAAGCCACTCAATTGCTCTACGGCAATAAGGAGAGCAGTGATGTCACTGAATCCCATGATCAACTTGTTTGACCGTTGTATGGCGCCAAAGTCCAACATGGGAAGTATACGCATGACACCATAACCACCTCGGCCGCAGATGATAGCATCAACTGAAGGGTCTAGCACTGCATCCATAAACTCCTGGGCGCGGGCACTGTCCTCCGCAGCCAAATACGACAAGCGCCTGTTCACATTCTTGCCAAAGGTGACGTTGATCTTCCATGAGTTCATCAGCGCCACAAAGTCCCGAATTTCCGATGCCATAACTCCCGATGCCGGACACACTACTGCAACGGTCATCCCAGGCTGCAATGGCCTTGGCAGCTGCTTGAGGGGAGGCGCCACCTGTGCCGCAGAAGCCACGATGGGAAGAACAGCCATCGTTCCCAAAGCAGCGAGTACGTCACGCCGTGTTTGTCGTCGTTCATCCGCCGACACAATGTCCCTTCCGTTTCAATGCATCAATCAGGCAAATTACAAAGAACAGAGCGTACCCGTAGATGGTGTTAACATACTACGAAAGGGAATAACCGCTTGTCACGCCAATGGTTACGCCGCTTGAAGGCTGTGGAAAAGTTCGCACCGGCCATGCTCGTAATCCGAAACAATACCGTATATTCGCCCCACACGGAAAGGTGCAAGAGTGGTTGAATTGGCACGCCTGGAAAGCGTGTGTACCGGCAACGGTACCGCGGGTTCGAATCCCGCCCTTTCCGCATCGCCCCTCCAGGGCATCACGAGCAATCTATGAAGGAACCGACGCAGCAGAACGCGGAGCAAGCAGCCGAGGACGAAACAATCATCCGGGATGTTCTGGCCGGTAATATTAACGCCTTCGCTCTGCTGGAACGAAAGTACCGTCGTATTGTATCGTTTCTTATCCGCAAGATGATCCGGAATGACGAAGACGTTGAGGACCTCGTCCAAGACACGTTCGTCAAAGCCTATGCGGCATTACCGAGTTTTCAGTTCGAATATCCGTTTTCCCGCTGGTTGTACAAGATTGCATCGAACAGGTGTATCGATCATCTTCGGAAGCGGCGTTTCCACCAAGTATCCCTTGACGAACCCATAAGCACCCGTGACGGTGGGGACCTGTACATGGATCCTCCCGACCGAGAGCAAACGCCTGATGTTGCCTTGCTAGCTAGGGAACGATTTACTCTCCTGAAGGAAGCGCTTGAGACCATGCCGGACAAGTATCGAGAGGTCATTAGGCTGCGTCACGAAGAAGAGCTCGAGTATCAGGAGATTGCTGATAGGCTTCATCAGCCACTCGGTACCGTGAAGGCACATTTATTCAGGGCGCGAAAGCTTCTGTACAAGAAGTTGCTGAAGCATGGTTCCCACTTCGAAGAGTATATGGCGGATGAGGGTAACGAATGACGGCCCTTCGTAGGTCGGTCCTGGGACCCTGGCTTGCAATCGGATTATTGGCCGCCGTTGTTCTTGTCCTTCTGTCAGCTCTGGTTTGGCGTGTTCTCAATCCTCCGTTGCTACCCTATGTTGTCGGTACTGAAGACACGGGCCCAGTCGTCATTCAATGCGATATTGTGAACGCATCAGGCATAACCGGAGCAGGACGAGCCATGATGACCTATCTTCGTGAGCGGGGGTTCGACGTTGTGGAGCTCTCCACATCATCCCCGGTGCAAAAAACCTCAAGCATTCTGGATAGGGTAGGTGATCGTCCTTCCGCACTTCGGTTGGCTGGCGCCGTAGGAGTCGCAGATTCCCTCGTCGTTCCAATGATTGATTCCATGTTATTCGTGCGGGCTAGCGTCATTTTGGGTGCTGACGCGTCCGCTCTGCCCGCTTTAGCACCGTGATTGTTCATTCCACAAGGCTCGCAGTGGCTCAGTTCACTAAACCTCGATCGCAAAAGGGACGCGCAGTGCTGTGCGCGCGTGTCGCCCAAGATAAACTCGCCCATGATCTTCTGATTCTCGATCTCACTGAGATTGAAAGTGCTCCGGCAGATTTTTTCGTCATTGCCACCTGCGATTCGGAAGCCCAGCTCCGTGCCGTAACTGATTCCATCGATACCGTGAACAAATCCCTTGGGATGGGTAATCCAAAGGTGCAAGGACTGTCTACGTCGCATTGGGTCATCCTCGACTACTTCGATATCGTAGTCCACTTGATGCTAACAGAAACACGTGAATTCTACAAACTGGAACGCCTTTGGGGAGATGCCAAGGCCTACACCTTGACGCCTGCTGGTGCACCAAAGGTCACAACCATAACACGTAACAAAGTCTGATCATGCTCCAGAGATTTATCGAAGATCATATCACGCAGGCCCTACAGGTGATCGGAGCGCCCAATGGTACGGTCGCACCTTTCGAATTGCCACGGCAAGAGGGCCATGGTCACGTGGCTACGACTGTTGCTATGACCCTCGCAAAGAGCCTAAAGCAAAACCCACGGATGCTGGCTCAGGCTTTAGTCGATGCGCTTCCCAAGACAATGGACCATGTTCAATCAGTGGAAATCGCCGGCCCTGGATTCATCAACATTTCATTTGCGCCCTCGGCATTCCATGTCCTGCTTCGTGGAATGTATGATGAAGGAGATACACTAGGACGTTCCACAATGGGTCGCGGGAAACGTGTGAACGTTGAGTACGTCTCGGCTAATCCGACTGGACTTCTTCATGCTGGACACGGCCGCAATTGTGCTGTTGGAGACACGCTGGCAAATATCTATTCATGGTGCGGCTACGAGGTTACCCGCGAATACTATTTTAATAACGCTGGAAACCAAATGAACAAGCTGGGCGAGAGCATTATGGTGCGCGTTCAGCATTTGTTGGGTGATGTGTCTGCAGTGTTTCCTGAAGATGGTTATCATGGCGAATACATTCAGACCATAGCCGAAGAAATCGTTCGAAATAGCCGCACTACCGTCGCGGGGCTTTCGGGTAGCGATCTCCATGCATACTGCCGAAAACAGGGAGAAGATTGGTGTTTTAACGCGATAAAAGAGACGCTGAAGACGCTGAATATTGAACATGACGTCTTTTTTAACGAAGATTCTCTTTATTCGGAGGGGAAAGTCGAACAGACAATCGCCGATCTCCGTAGCAAAGGGCTCGTCTATGAACAAGATGGTGCTACGTGGTTGGCCTTGACAAAACTTGATCAACCTGTTGACAAGGTCATCGTAAAGAGCTCCGGAGAGCCAACCTACCGTCTGCCCGATATTGCTTATCACCGCGAGAAGCTCCTGCGAGGATACGATGAAATTGTCGATGTGTTTGGGGCTGACCACATCGCTACAATACCAGATGTTCTCGCCGGCGTGCGGGCACTCGGATTTGATACCGATAAAGTGCATGTTGTCATCCATCAAATGGTGACCTTCCTCGAAAACGGCGAGGTTGTCAAATTCTCCAAACGCTCCGGTAAATCTTTCACGCTAGATGATTTGATTGATGAAGTAGGTGCCGACGTCGTCCGCTTCTTCTTTGTCATGCGGGCCGTCGGGACACATTTGGAATTCGACTTGGGACTTGCCAAAGAGGAAGGCGACAAAAATCCTGTCTTTTACCTTCAATATGCACATGCACGTATCTGCTCCATCATTCGAAAGGCAACCGATGCCGGCATTGCAGTAAATTCAATGGCAGACCTGAGCGTTCTGACGCATCCTGCCGAGCTGGCGTTGATTGGCCTTTTGGCGCGCTTCCATTCAACGTTGGAGCGTGCCTGCACAAATGTTGAAGCGCACAGCATCTGTGATTATTTGCGTGACCTCGCCGCCGCCTATCACGCTTTCTATCATGATTGCAGGATACTTGGGGCCGAGGCCCCTTATCAAGATGCTCGGTTGTATTTGGCAGAGGTTACGCGTCGCGCGATGAAAAACGGGCTTACCTTGCTCGGTGTCCGTGCCCCGGAACAAATGTAGTTTCACTCAACAGGCAATGACCGGTGGGCCCCATCACATAACGGTGGGGCCTGTGTGTATTTGCAGAGGCATATAGGATACCGCTTCGTAACAGGGACTGTAAACAAAACGGGCTGTATGGTTGTCGCACGGTGACTGCCATCGCAAAAAGGCTGCGACGCAGATCGCCCGCACGCACACCATAAATAGGTTGTGCCCGCTTCGAGTTCCAACGGTATCCATGTGCGTGCACAGGGGATGGCTGTTGAAGGGGAGGTGTCGTCTGAACGGTGATGGTCTTGTGATTCGGACATAATGCAATATTGTTCCTATAACATAGAACATCCAAGCGAGTGAATTTGTTCTCACGATGACGGCCACTCGTACGTCATTGCCAGCTATGAAACGCGACTACTTCTACCATGTCGATGCCAGGGGTACACTAACCCTGGATGGCATCATTCAAGATGATCCATGGTTTCTTGATCTATTCTATCGGAGACTTGCTCAAACTGCGAATCCGATGTTTAGTGACTATCCGTATGTCAGTAGATGCGGCGATGAAATGAACTACCTTTCACCAGCTGATACGCCCATTGTCTATATGCGGCGTGATGGTGACAGGCTGCTGTATGCCGCCGGCACGTTGTCCGTTCCCTTTGAACCCGCAAGCCTGACATACTCATCCCAAGGTGTCCTGTATCACAAGGCTCCTGTTGGTACACTTGGCCGTATCGTCCCATCCCTCGCAATGGAACTCTCTCGTGACATTCATGGGTGGGGGCCTTGGTATGCCTATCGGAATACTGATGGGTCCATGGTGGTGTTGGAGCCAATGGAAAGACAACCCCATTTGGTTCTTCTTCGACCACGCAAAGACAATCTGTGCGTAGGGTGTGGCGAAGCAAATTCTGCTTCAATGAAGCTCTCTTTCCTTCATGACCAGGAGGCGGAAACCGTTCACACGTGGATTGTCCCCGGGCCAACTATGCAGGGCGCCTTGGGGGTTGTTCATGGTGGTTTGGTTTCCCTCCTACTGGATGAAGTCATGGGGAAGAGCTTGTCCGTTCGGGGAGTACGAGCGCCCACAGCTTCCCTTACTGTCCAGTTTCGTAAGCCTATGCTGACAGGCGTTGAATATCATTGCCTGTCACGTCTTATACAGGTCTCGGGGCGGAAATACCTCCTTTCCGGTGCAATTCAGCAGATGGATGGAGTTACAGTGGCAGAGTCCGAGGGATTATTTATTGCACCTACATCAGAAAGAGTTTCGTTGTGAGCCAGCCGAATTTGTCCATGATATCCATCGTCACTGGAATCATAATGATGGTTCTTGACGCATATGTCCTTGCACATTTCCATAGATCCAATCTACGCCATGGAAGGAGCCCTTGGCTTTCAAGAGTATCCTGGATCATCACAATCGTAATGACGGTGCTGTACTGGTATGTTGTGTGGCAGCGCCATTACTTTCGATTGGAGGGGGTCGATGCCATAATCTTTGCCGTTGTTTGTATCTGGATGCTGCCAAAGATTGGCATCGTTCCCGTTTTGCTCGGATACGATATGTACCGATTCACACGAATGTCATTTCTCGCAGTTCTCAACAAGTTTCGCCCAAAGAGAGCGGAGCAAAGAATGGACCCCCAACGGCGCAAGATGCTCTCTTCACTCGGATGGTCGTCTGCAATTGTACCATTTGGAATAGTCGCAAACGGAATCGGAAATACGGCATCTGATTATGAGATTCATCACGTCGAGATACCATTGCCAAATCTCCCGAGAGCATTTGATGGTATGCGACTTGTACAGCTCTCCGATATCCACGCTGGTTCCTATGTTGATCATCGAGCATTTCAAGAGGCACGATTTCAGCTTGAACGTTTGAATCCTGATGCAATCATGATAACGGGGGACTTCGTCAATACGGTTCCGTCTGAACTATCTGTTATCGCGAGGGAATTACATAAGCTTCGAGCTCCCGAGGGAGTATTTGCTTCGTTGGGAAATCATGATCACTATCACGGCCCAAAACAGCATGAACGCCTCATAGCGTTTCTTCGGTCTACAGGCATGAATCTCCTGATTAACGATCGAAAGATCTTTGGTGCTGGCGCGGATCGGCTTGTAATAGCAGGAACGGACAACACCGGGTTACGTCAGAATTTTGCAGACCTACGGCGTGCACTTCGCGGCACCAATGCGGACGATGCCATTATTCTGTTGGCTCACGATCCGACGTTCTTTGAGAGGGGTGTACGTACTTCCCGCGTTGACCTTATGCTGTCAGGGCATACGCACGGCGGGCAGGTAGGCTTTACGGGTTTTGGCATCGAGTGGTCACCAGCACAATACGTTTACAAACATTGGGCAGGTCTCTATCGCGAGGGTGACAAGCACATTTACGTCAATAGAGGATTGGGTACCGTTGGACCTCCAATTCGCATTGGTATCCGTCCCGAGATTACCCATATAACGTTGCGCAGAGAGGAAGGCCGAGTAGGTCTTGGTTAGTTCTCTGTATCGCAGGAGCGGGTAGAAATGTCGTAGTAAGAAAGATGTCAAAACATTGCATCCTTGTACCATCATTACGAATGGTGGTGCCATGGAGCAGCGTGACGACCTAGGTGCAGAGATTTCGATTCATGTAGATGGCGCCACGTTGGCAGTAATCGTGGCCTGTGCCGTCACTGTTGCGGGAGTTGGGCCGATTATCCTACTTGTGTTTGGACTATTGAAGCACAATGTTGGGGTTGTGGCGATGATTTCTGCATTTCAGCCCTTCGCGTTAATGGCACTTGCAAGGGGAGGGCGACCCTTGCCCATTGAACTTCTTGTGAGGGGTGGTGTTGTTGTGGCGTCATCTCTTCTCGGTCTTGTAATTTGTGCCTGGATTCTGGATGCATTGGTGAACCACATTCACATTGTATCAGCCGCCGCGATTGCATTGCTGCCAGCGACAGCAATGATGACCCTGGTTCCGTTGGCGCTGCTCGGGTTGAGGGAAGATCTAACTGCGCTAAAGCTTGTTGGAGCCTGCGCAGCACTATGGGCTATTTGTGTGGGGCTTGCGGCGTCTATCAGCATCATGCCCTAGCACGATTTCATTATTCTTGACGGGCCGGTGTGGTGAAATAATGCATTGCAGTAGTGGCAAGGAGCTCAGCACCCAGAGTCATTGCATCCTCGTCTGGTGTGAAGTGCACGTTATGCAGGCCAGGCATAGTTTCAATGCCTTCTGGGCGAACGCCAAGCATCCAAAAGCAAGAGGGAACCAGTTGGGCATAGTAAGCAAAGTCCTCGGCCCACATTTTCGGTTCGAAACTATCTACGGTTCTTGCAAGGCGCTCGGCTATACCACGCGCAAATGACACGGCCTCTGGGCTGTTTATCAACGGTGGATATCCCTTGCCAAGGGTAACCGAGCAGCGGCAACCGTGGAGCGAGCATAGTTGCGGAATGGTCTGCTCAATAAAGTACCAAGCTTGTTCGCGCCATTCTTGGTCGAAGGAACGAAGCGTACCCTTGAGTTCTACCGATTCTGGAATGATGTTCGTAGCCGTGCCTCCATGGATGCTCGTGATGGCAATCAGCCCTGGTTGGAGGGGGTTCCTCTCTTGCGAGAGAAACGTCTGTGTATGGTTGATGACAGAAGAGGCTGCCAAAATGGGGTTATTCCCTTTGTGCGGTTGTGCGGCGTGAGCGCCTTTTCCAGTGATAACAATTGATATCTCGTCGGCCGAGGCCAACATGGGCCCCGATACGAACGAAACTGTACCTGTGGTAGCGTCTGGGTTGACATGTTGACCAAAAACCATCTCAGGTGCTGGATTCTCCAACGCCCCCTCATCGATCAACATTGTTGCGCCACCAGGAGTCTTTTCTTCTCCTGGTTGAAATAGGAGTTTGACGGTGCCACCGAGCTCTGACTCATGACGTTTGAGAATAGCGGCAGCTTCAAGTAACATCGATGTATGCATGTCATGGCCGCATGCGTGCATGACGCCTTCTCGTCTTGACCGATAGGGAAGGCCAGTTTCTTCCGTCATGGGCAACGCATCGATATCAGCACGGAGCGCAACACATCGCTTACCAAAACCGATCGTAGCAACAACGCCAGTCGTGGCCATTGACGTCCATGATACGCCGAGGTCGTCCAGTCGTTGTTTGATATATGCCGATGTCTCGTACTCTTCGAAGGACAGTTCTGGGTGCTGATGCAGATGTCGCCGAATCGCAACAAGGGATTCGTGATTTGCTTCAAGAGCGTGATGGGTCATGTGATTGATACCGTAATGTTGTCGTGTTAAATGGGGTCGGTGGATGGTCCAAAAGCGCATCACCAGTGAGGTCGACTGACGATACATGCGTGCCATCACCATGGAGAAATACGCTGATAGCTCTTCCGCTTGGCGGTATGAGGGTTACGTCTCGGGCCACTAATCCTTGACTCCATAGTGCTATCGCTGAAGCAATTGCACCTGTGCCGCATGCTGCTGTAATGTGTTCAACACCGCGTTCAAACGTGGCGATGTGCCAGATGCCAAACTCGTCCTGGGACAACATGCTGACGTTAGCGCCACGGGGGAAGGCGGGATGATGTCGCAGGACACGTGGGTCGAACGACGTAGGATCCGCACGAACGACAGCATGGTCGTTGCCTACCTGCACTTCCGTCACATCACGATCGACCCCTTCCAACGAGCCTGCCGGATGGAGCCGTAGACATTGAGGTTCTGGAAAAGAGATCGTCACGCTCTTGTCTGGCAAAATAGTCGCTAGATAGGCCATGTCTGAAAAGTGCAGATGAATCGGATGATTCAGACGAAATGTAACCGTGGACTGAGCAAAGTTGACGATGGCGCGGCCGCCGTTGCCACACATTGCCCCAAAGGAACCATCGGGATTGAAGAAGTCCGCAACGATAGTGTCGCTAGTCACCGAACGCAACAGCATGGCACCTTCGGCATCAAGCAGCCCAAGAGCTGTACGATTGCACAAGGATGGTGACATGAGCTGCATTTCTTGGCGCGTCAGCGGATTTGTGCGACCATCAACAATCACAAAACGATTGCCAGCACCGGACCAATGATGGACAGAAATCAATGGCGTTCTCATCGTGCCGACTCAGATAGCACCATGGTCAGTTCGTCGTGCAGACGTCCATTGGTTGCAATGATACTGTCAGTGCCAAGTGCGAAGGTCCTACCGCCGTAGTGGCTAATCCGTCCGCCGGCCTCTTCTACGAGAAGAACGCCAGCGGCCATATCCCAGGGTTGTAGACGAACTTCCCAGAACGCGTCAAATCGACCTGCCGCTACCCAAGCGAGATCCAGGGCTGCACTTCCAAGTCTGCGAACTGGGAGCCCCTTGCCAACGATGGCGGCAAATTGGTTTATACATCCGTCAGGATTGTCCGCAACATCATACGGGAAACCAGTTACCAACATGGCATCATCAAGGTGTTCGGTGGATGATACACGTATCGCACGAGAGCCCAGATGCGCTCCACGACCCCGAATCGCTGTCCACGTTTCCCCGAGTGCTGGTGCATGGATAACGCCGATCATCGGAACACCCCGCATCACGGCTGCAATGCTCACACAGTAGAGAGGGATGCCATGAGCAAAGTTGACGGTGCCGTCCAAAGGATCAACGACCCATAAAAAAGGTTCAGCAAGAGAACTACCACCGGACTCTTCACCAAGGAAGCCCGCCGTGGGTTCTGCGGTGAGGAGCGATGTTCTAAGAAAGTCTTCGCTACGGCGATCAAAGTCTGTGACGAGGTCGTGCTTGCGTTCTTTGGATGTAGAAGCAATGGCTTGGCCACCACCTTCCAAGAGAATCTCGCCAGCGGAGACTGCTGCCTCAACCGTAACACGAAGAAGGGCGGTAAGGTCGGAATCCATCATTGTGCAAATCTACGTGGTAGGGTGCCTTGGGCCACGGTAGATCGTATCTTTGCTGCAACATGACGAATCGAAAACACGAAAGCTTGGGATCATTGGTTGCTTCTTTGTCGGTACGAGTGTTGTTGATTGCGAGTCTTTTCATTGGACTGGCATTTGAGAGTTCCGCTCAACTCGAGAACTTTAAGTCGAAGCGGTTTCAGGCGCGACTGCCAGGAGAGATCGATACCATTGGCAGCGACCGTGGCATACAGACGTCTCTTGGAGCCGCCCTTACTCTCGAGCGTGAAGTGGACGCGGCTGAGTATGTTCTTGGGCCAGGGGACAACCTGATTGTGAGTATCTGGTCAACCGAGAGCGTTCACGTTACTGTACCAGTAACGCCCGAAGGCAAGGTTGTCATACCGCGAGCCGGTGTGGTTTCGGTGAAGGAGCGTACTCTTGCGGACGCAAGCAAGGACATTATCGAAGAAGTCAAGAAAGTGTATCGCTCGCCAAGAGTCGATGTGTCTCTGGCATCCTTGCGTTCATTCAGGGTTTACGTGCTGGGCGCGGTTCGAGTGCCAAGTATTATTGTTGCCAATGGCGTTGACCGTGTCTTCGACGTCATCCAGCGTGCAGGAGGTGTCCTTGACACAGGTTCCGTACGCGGCATTACCATTGTTCGGGATAAGGCAGCGAAGCCAATCCTGGCAGACTTGCAGCGATACTTGTCCACAGGTGACAAACGTTTCA
>JALOMA010000056.1 GCA_025455735.1 Candidatus Kapaibacterium sp. | reverse complement strand
TGCTTTCGAGGGCGTCTTCGCGTGTCCGGGTCAGATCCTTTGCCAACGTCTTGGCAATGATGGGTTCGTCGTTTGGATTTTCGTACTTGTAAAGCTTCACCACCTCTGCACCGCTGCTGCGCAACGCGAGAAGCAGTTCTTCGCTGATGATGTTGTCACGCATGGCGACAATCTCACCGGTATTCATGTCGATGACATCTGCAGCGATACGGCGACCAAGGTAGTCGGCGTTCAGGTTTTCTGCTGCAACATCTTCGGCAAGGTCGAAGAGAGCCAACAAGTCTTCATCGCTGGAGTATCCGAGTGCCCGCAGAAGGGTTGTCACTGGGAACTTCTTTTTGCGATCGATGTAGGCATACATCACATCATGGATGTCGGTGGTGAACTCCACCCACGACCCCTTGAATGGGATGATCCGTGCCGAGAAGATCTTGGTACCATTCGGGTGAATGGCATCATCGAAGAATACACCTGGAGAGCGGTGAAGCTGAGCAACGACGACGCGTTCGGCACCATTGATGATGAAGGTACCGCGGGGCGTCATCGCTGGGATGTTGCCTAGGTATACTTCTTGCTCGATGGCTTCGATGTAGTCTTCGGAGCTCGGATCGGCCTTCGACGACAGACGTAGGCGTGCCTTGAGGGTCTTGGCATACGTCAGCTCGCGTTCACGGCATTCTTCTTCGGTATACTTCGGTTTTTCAACGAAGAAATCGAGGAAGTTCAGCTCGTAGATACCCGAGTTGTCTTCGATAGGGAAGTTGTTGATAAATGCACGCTGCAGACCGATGATGGTACGATCCGTTGGATGTACATCTTCTTGGAGGAATTCCTTAAAGGAATCGATCTGGATGCCGAGGAGATCCGGATAGAGTACGTCCTTTTGCCGGCGTTCAAACGAAACGCGGTTTCGTAGCCGAACAAGCGGCATGGTATAAAGGGACGTGTCCTGTGGTCCGTTCATGGAGGCTCCCGTTAGCGCTCAAAAAACAAGGATTTTTCGATCATCGGACCATAATCCAACGATCGAAAAACCCTCTGCAGAAAACTGTTGTGTAACCATCGTGTGGAGGTTCATGGAAGACTCGTTGTTCGTGGGCAATAGAAACGACAGAACCCGGGATGGCCAAAACCGGCCATCCCGGGGTCGTAACCTTCGCAACGCGATTACTTGAGGGTAACCTTTGCGCCAGCTTCTTCGAGTTTCTTCTTGAGAGCGTCGGCGTCGGCCTTGGGAAGGGCTTCCTTGACAATCTTTGGTGCACCTTCGACAAGATCCTTGGCTTCCTTGAGGCCCAGGCCTGTTACTTCGCGAACAACCTTGATAACGTTCAGCTTCTGAGCGCCACCATCGGTGAGTTCTACGTCGAATTCCGTTTTTTCTTCGGCTGCTGGGCCTGCAGCTGCTGCAGGGCCGGCGGCCATCATAACGGGAGCTGCTGCAGAAACACCGAACTTGTCTTCGAGTGCCTTCTTGAGTTCAGCTGCTTCAACAAGCGTAAGCGCGCCAATCTTTTCTACGAGTTCTTCAACGATTGCAGACATGCTAGTCTCCGATAATAAAATGTTTTCTGGGGGAAATCAGGCTGCCTTCTTCTTGGCAACCTCTTCGATGAGCGACGCGACGTCGCGCATAACGGCATTGATGCTGCCCACGATACCAGTAATTGGTGCGTGGATGCTGCCTGCAATGGCCGCAATCATGTCTTCGCGTGTTGGGAGTTCCGATACCGTCTTAAGCTGCGAACCGTCAAACACCTGTCCTTCGACTACTGCAGCCTTGAGTTTGGGCTTTTGACCCTTCTCGAAAAGCGTGCGAATAATCTTGGCTGGCGCTATTGGGTCTTTCGCTCCGAAGATAACGGCCGTTGCCCCGGCGAAACTCGATTCCGGAAGTTCGTAGCCTCCAACTTCTGCCAATGCACGAAGAATGAGGGTGTTCTTTGCCACCTTCATTGCAACACCCTTCTCACGCAGCTGGGCGCGGAGTGTTTGATCTTCGGCAACGGTCATGCCGCTGAAATCCACGAAGTACAGACTCGATGCCGAGCGGATGGACTCCACAAGTTCGGCGACGATGACCTTCTTCTGTTCCTTCGTAATCATAGGTCCGGTAGTTGATGATGTCCCGTTTGCACAACCCTGTTCTTGCGAACATGGTTAGAAGCTTGCACAAACGAGGCGAGGCGTAATAGTCAGTGAATTAGGAGTCGGCGCCAACGGATTGTGCATCAACGCGCACCGATGGACTCATCGTGCTGCTGAAGGATACACTCTTTACGTATTTGCCCTTTGCAGTCTGAGGCTTGGCACGTACAACAGTCTGAATGAATACCTGTACGTTCTCAGCCAACTTCTCGGGTGAGAACGAGCACTTGCCAACGGCGGCGTGGATGTTACCGGCCTTGTCGACACGGAACTCGATCTTACCAGCCTTAACCTCGGCAACAGCCTTTGCCACATCGAACGTTACAGTACCGCTCTTGGGATTGGGCATCAAACCACGAGGACCAAGTACGCGGCCCAGCTTACCCACTTCGCCCATGACGTCTGGCGTGGCAATGATGATGTCGATGTCGGCCCAGCCACCTTGAAGTTTCTCAATGTATTCAGCGAAACCAGCGTAGTCAGCGCCAGCATCAAGAGCTTCCTTGTCCTTTGGCGACTTGGCCAATACCAGCACGCGGACGGATTTACCCGTTCCGTGTGGCAGCGCTACGGTACCACGCACAAGCTGGTCGGCCTTGCGTGGATCCACGCCAAGGTTCATGGCAATGTCAAACGATTCGTCAAACTTCGCCGTAGCATTCTTTTTGACAATTTCGATGGCCGACTTGAAGTCGTACACCTTGTCGCGATCAAACGACTTGACCGCCTTCGCGTAGCGCTTTCCGCTCGCCATGGTTCATTCCTTTGGTTCGTTGTTCAAACGGCTGCAGCGCAGCCTCCAACGTTATTGAAATCGTGTATTGGGTCGAAGGTTATCCTTCGACAGTGATTCCCATTGATCGCGCAGTACCGGCAATCATGCTGATCGCTGATTCCATCGTCGAACAGTTGAGATCGGCCTTCTTGATGGTGGCAATCTCTTCCAATTGCGCACGCGTTACCGATCCAACCTTCGTCTTGTTCGGGGCAGCAGATCCCTTGTCAATCTTTGCGGCCTTGATCAACAGAACTGGTGCCGGTGGCGACTTGATTTCGAACGTAAAGCTCTTGTCGCTGAAGAACGTCACAACAACAGGCAAAATCATGCCTTGTTGCTTCGCCGTCTTGGCGTTGAACTGCTTTACGAACTCCATGCCCGCCAAACCACGCTGACCGAATGCCGGACCTACCGGCGGGGCCATTGTTGCTTCTCCAGCTTTCAGCTGGAGCTTGAACGAGCCCATGACTTTCTTTGCCATGTTGCTTCTCTACCTTGATAGTGATCGGTTCGCGGTACGATCGTCTGCCAACCAGGCAGACTCCCGACTCCCGTCATTTACTGTTCCAATTCAACTTGGTTGAAGTCCAATTCAATCGGCGTCTTACGACCGAGAATTCCAACTTCTACCTTCAATTTCTGTTTCTCGATGTTCACTTCCTTGACCGTTCCAGAGAAGTTGGCAAACGGGCCGTCAATCACCTTGACAGGGTCGCCTTCCCTGAAACTTGTTTCGACGGTCGTGATGTCCTTACGCTCTTCTACTCGGCCAAGAATTCGATCAACCTCGTCCTTCTGCAATGCCTGTGGCTCCGTCTTCGTCCCCACAAAGCTGACAATCGAAGGGAAGGTGAGAATGATTTCCTTGAGGCGCTTGTCCAACGAAACCTCGATGAGAATGTAGCCCGGAAGAAAGTTCTTTACCTTCGTCCTGCGCTTACCATTCCGGACCTCATACACCGTCTCCTGCGGAATAACCACACTCTTGACACGGTTCTCCATGCCAAGACGCACGAGCTCCGTCTCGATCGTCGTCTTCACCTTTGCCTCGTGGCCAGTGAACGTCCGAATCGCATACCACTTGTATTCAATCGGAACCGCTGGTGTCTGTGTGTCTGTCATTCCTGTTGGCCCAGCATTAATAGACTTGCTTCATCAATTGCGTCATGCCCAAGTCGATGACAGCCACAATGGCTGTAAAGATCAGACATGTTACAATGACGACGACGGTGCTCTCCCTCAACTGCTCACGCGTAGGCCAAGAGACTTTTTTCATCTCCTTGGATACGTCGTTGACGAAGGCTTTGGTCTGTGCTAACATCACACACTCCAGAATTATTGCACGGGCGGCAGGGATCGAACCCGCAACCTGCGGTTTTGGAGACCGCTGCTCTACCAGTTGAGCTACACCCGTAACGTGCGAGCTGATGACCGGGATTGAACCGGTGACCTCCACCTTACCAAGGTGGTGCTCTACCAACTGAGCTACATCAGCACTGATATCTTGCAAGAGACACGTAAAAGTCCGCACCATGGCCCCGCGGCCACCGTGCTGACCTTAAATCATGTTCTCTTCGATCCTTGAGCGGGAGACGAGACTCGAACTCGCGACCAACAGCTTGGAAGGCTGTGACTCTACCAACTGAGTTACTCCCGCATATACCATCAAACCATTACGGTTCTACGGCTCATCGATGTGGGCAGGGAAGGATTCGAACCTCCGAAGGCGTAGCCAGCAGATTTACAGTCTGCCCTCGTTGACCGCTTGAGTACCTGCCCGGTCGTTAGAGCCTGCAAATATACGGGAAGCAAGGATTCCTGCAAGCGGAACAGAAAAAAGAGATGTCTTATTCGCCTGTAACCGTGGACCCACCTGTAAGTGTCTGCCTGATATGCGGTGTACCCCGATAACGAATGGTGCTGCCACCACTAGCTTGAACGAACAGGCTATCCTTGACGTTCACACGTACCTGACTTCCACCGCTAGCCTCGATTGCCATCAGCCGAGCCTGCAACGTGCCTGCGTCGACGCGTGACCCTCCAGAAACTGGACCGAATGATACGACATCAGCGCTCCCCGAGATCGTCATCGTTGACCCTCCCGAGAGACTTCCCTCTAGTCGGTCGAGAACAACGTCACTCTCGAGAGTGCTTCCTCCATGTAATGCGCACGTGAGGCTTCTCTCTACCATCGGACGCGATGACGTCCACCGTGCCCCACCGCTGAGATTGATGCGCCGAATGGGAACACCTGGCAACCGTACCGTAGCAGGGGTCCACCCTTCCAAGTTGACATGGTCATCCATCGATAGCGACAACACGCTATCAACAAGATTCACACGAACGTGGGGTTGAAATCCTTCCTGGATGGTAAGCCGCAGACTGTCCGATGGAGTGTCGTCGAGCTCCACTCGAATGCCATTGGCGACAAACACACTATGGAAGCCATCGACAATTCTGACCTCCGTGACCATGTTGCCTGGTTCAATGGTCGAGTCGCAACCCACGGCAATAACGAGGAACGCGATCAAGCCAACGACGCGCATCATGCTACCACCCCTGCCATTGCGTCCACGAATTGATTGAAGAGATAGTCGCTGTCATGCGGCCCCGGCGAAGCTTCAGGGTGATACTGAACAGAAAATGCTTCGGCGTCGGCGATACGAATGCCAGCACAGGTATTGTCATTCAGGTTTACGTGAGTCATCACGGCCCGCTGTGGGAGGCTTTCCGGGAGTACGGCAAAGCCGTGGTTTTGCGAGGTTATCTCGATGGTTCCCGTCTCAAGGTTCTTAACGGGATGGTTGGCTCCACGGTGACCAAATCGCAGCTTAAAGGTTGATGCGCCAACCGCAAGACCGAGAATTTGATGCCCAAGGCAAATGCCGAACAACGGCACCTTGCCAAGTATGGCCTTTGTGGTTGCAATCCCCTGCGTAACGGCAGCCGGGTCGCCAGGGCCGTTCGATAGAAACACACCATCAGGATTAATGGACAGGAGATCCTCGGCGCTTGCTGTTGCCGGAAACACCGTTACGTCGCAACCATGCGCAACCAGCCGCCGCAGGATATTCCTCTTTATGCCGAAGTCAAGCGCCGCCACCGTAAATCGTCGCCCAAGGTTCCGCGTGGTGCCATAGCCCCATTCCAAAGACTCGGCAGTAGCATGATAGACGGAACCAGTGGTAACCAGGGGGGTGAGGTCCAGACCGTTCATGGAGGGCAATGCCCGTGCACGTTCGATCAACGCCTGGTCGGACGCATGCGCATCATGGCTGATGATGGCTCGCATCGCACCCTCTGTACGCAGGACACGCACCAATTGGCGGGTATCGACGCCATCGATACCTGCCGTTCCTGCTGCTTCCATCCATGAGGCCAACGAAGCATTCGCCCGCCAGTTGCTCATCGTGCGCGATAGCTCATGGACGACCAATCCTGCCGCCTGAATACGATCGGATTCCACGTCGTCGGGATTTACGCCGTAGTTCCCAATGTGGGGATACGTAAAGGTCACGATCTGGCCCTTGTACGAGGGGTCCGTCAGGACTTCCTGATACCCCGTCATGGCCGTATTAAAAACAAGCTCGCCAGCTGCTTCGGCACCAAGGGCACCAATGGCACGGCCACGAATGATCATTCCGTTTTCGAGAGCAAGGACGGCAGGACGGTGTTCCATGGAAACCCAAGTGTGGGATGAAGTGTTGTTGACGTTGATAACAGGCTTGACAAAATTACCCCGTTCACGTGTATTTTACCGCGTCGATGCATTCGGGGTCTCCCCGGTTCCGCCAACGGACCACCCACGTGGTCCCCAACTCCCAAGAAAGGAGGGTCGGCCTTCGATACACATGCTCTTCCCATCCAGCAACCGGATGGATCCTCGGCGCCACACAGTGCGTCGATGTCAACGAAGGTTCTCGTACTCAATCAATCGTACGAGCCTATCTCTGTCTGCAGCGCCAAGAAGGCAATGGTTTTGCTTTGGCTTACAAAGGCAGAACTCGTGGAAGAACGGTCGACACTTTCGATTCGATCCATGCGGTCGTCCTTCCCTTATCCGAGCGTGATTCGCCTGAGCTCCTACCTTCGCATTCCGTATCGCAAGATCGAACTGTCGAGGAAGAACATCCTGCGTCGCGATGGCCACCGCTGCCAGTATTGTGGTGCGACGCACGCCCCTCTCACCGTTGACCACGTCATCCCCCGATCGCGCGGAGGCGGCGACCATTGGGAAAATCTTGTCTGTGCCTGCGTCCATTGCAATAACAAGAAGGGGTCGCGCACGCCGGAAGAGGCTTCCATGCGCTTGCTGACGCAGCCCCGACGCCCAAGCCACGTCCAGTTTCTCCGGCACTATGTCGGAAAAATCGACGAAACCTGGCGCCCGTATCTCTTTATGGATTGACTACTCCATCAGTACGACGGTTCGGAGCTGGCGTGTGTTCTCTGTAACGACCACGGCATACAGTCCAGGCTCGAACGCCTGGGTGCGGGCCTCCGCAACCGTGCCCGTAAACCTCATCCGCCCGACAGCATCAACAATGGTTACCGTCCCATCGTCGGCCGCGGCTATGCGTAGCTGACCGTCACTCACGTGAATCTGCGCTTGCTGCACTCCATCATTCGACACGGAGGTAGGACGGCGGTGATAGGCAATCCGGAACCATGGCGTTCCAGCTTCATTGCTTGATATATCAAGAACGAAACGCCCATTGCTCCGCACCGTTGCGGCTATGCTTGGACCTTCCGGCAAACCACTCATGCTGATTGGCGTGGCAGATACCGAATCCATTCCCACTACCGCGGGCAACGTGATACGTACCCTTCCACCTTCCATATGAAGGGGGCCTTGTCCCCATGCCTGCAGCGACCCTGCAGGACTGAATACGGCATCGGCGTTTGCTGCCATCGAGCTCACGGTTAGGATAAAAGCGCCACCAGAACCAATTGCAGATGTATCCATGGAATGCATGGCAATTGTTGCATGAGGAGCTGTTGCTGCATATTCAAACTGAAGGCCGTTGGCCTGGAATGACTCACCCACGAGCGCACCGCTAGCGGCAATATGGGTAGGTGTTACCACACGCAGCCGACCATCGAGACCATTCCAGAACACCTGGCCATTTTCTGCGTCCAGGGCTCGAATATCGACATCACCCGCCAGGAGCGAGACCTCCGCTTGTGGATAGACGCTTTCCTCGCTGGAAGGCTCGGCGGCCATTCGCATACGTCGAATCATGGGGATGCGTCCGTCACCGCCAAGACTAAGCGAATACGCCTGATGAAGGAACGAATTCGGCTGGTCCAGGATACGGCTTGATGGCGTTATGGTGAGCGACTTCGTCGTAGGCGCTACGCCACCATAGCGGAGAAGGCTGGAAGAAAATGGCATGAGGGCCAACACGTGAGGCTTGGACTCCAACTCGTCACGGGAGTTGGAATCAATACGTTCGATTTGACTCCGTGGACTGCTACCGTGAACTCCTGTGATGACACCATCCCAATCCTGCACACCCGCATAGGCAGGCCAGATGATGGCCTGCTCCGTTTGGTGTCGAGCAGGATAGGGCGTTGATCCGTGTGAGAGAACGAATGCTTTGCCTTCCACGCTTTGGGAACCATGGATCCAAAACGATCCGCCATACTGCTGGAACAGATAGCTGTTCTCTATGCTTGGGAAGTCTGCCGAGGCATACACGTCGTAGTCGGGTGCCAGCAAGACGTCAAAATAACCGTAACCACGCAAAGACGGGGAGAGCAACACTTGGCTCTGCAACGTGTCTCGAACAAGGCGCCGAACACCAGAAAACAGCCCGTCCAACCGGCTACGATAGAACGTCATGAGATCCGCCCAACGTTGTGGTGACGGCCACTGGTCCCAATAGGCGTGTCGCTGTACCGTGGAGGCCGCTAGTTGTTCATTAGGCAACACTCCAGGGTTGTCCACGCCTTCAAGACGAACATCGTCCAGGAAGACGTCTCCTGTTTCACCACCCATCATGAACCAGATCACGGATCGGGTCGTGTCACTGGGGCGTCCACTGAATATCATTTCATACGGTTGCCATGCCGATGACAACGTGACGGTTTCGTTCAAGCCGAAGTTGTCATAAGGGGGACCCGAGTTCATGACGGTAACGATAAGCGGCCTACTTCCCTTTGCAGCCGACGTTTTTGCACGGAACTGGAGCCTATAGAGTTGATTTGCGCGTATCATCGGTATTTGCTGGCCCGTCATGACGTTATACCACTGCGGGTTGCTACCGACGGAATTAATGCGCACACGAAGACTGGATTCCCCCTCTACCTTGTCCGCATCAGAGAACTGCACGACAGCCTGGACACCTTCGGAAGCAGCGAACGACGTCCATGCAGTCGAGAAGGGATCATTGAACCCGGCATTCTGAAGCAGGTTTCCCGTATGAATGGATCGTAGCCTCCACGCATTGGCGAGCGCCGTTTGGTTGGCATACCGTGTCCGCAACCATGCACTCCATGAGCTGTCCAGGGTTCGATGGAAGGACTGACCTACGTTCGACCCTCCGAATGGATTTGCGGATGTGATATCGCGTGAGTACAGCCAGTATATCGTAAACGACGCATCTTCAGCTGCCGTAATCCAAGCGATGCATGGGTCCTCTGCATAGGTCAATCCTGTGTAGGCATTCCGATGTTCCATGAACTGCCAAATGATGGACCGATGGATACGCTGCACACGTGGGTCCAGCATCAGCCCCGTTCGGGCTCCCCACCCCAGTGTGTCGGCGATGCCATCGCCGGCGCGAGGTGCCCATGCACCGTGAAATGCAAACGTGGAGTAAATCCCTGCGCGCTTCAAAGCGGCAACAAAGTAGTCCAGACGCTGCATCGTCACGGGATTTAATGCTCCCGTGGAGCTGCCTTCTGCGAGAATACTTCCGTCTGACCAAAAGGTATTGTCGAACTGTTGGAATCGCACGATGTTATAACCCAACGCTGCGAAACGCGCGGCGAGGATATCGGCCGTTGCCGTATCTGGGAAACATGCGCCCCACTGGAGGGACGTCCCAGCAAATCGAATACGGCTGCCATCTTCGCGCTGAAGCTGGCCATCCTTGAGGACGATCCGACGGTCAGCAGCACCCGTGTCTCCAACCGGCACCAAAGCGCCCTGCTGGAGCAGAGTGCCACTGATGGTAAACGGATAAGAATCCCGGAGGGCCTGTGCATTCCCGACGGTAGGAAGGAACACTAGAGCGGCAAGAGCAATGAGTACGGCAATAGTCATCGACAAACTCCTTTACCTGCTGACGTGAAGGAAGGTCCGCACACGCGAACGATCGGCACCAACCGTACAGATGTAGGCACCATTGGGAAGGCGCGAGACATCCAACTGCAGTTCGCCACTTTGCGGCACCTCAGTGGTTATCAACGTACGCCCTTGCATGTCGGCGATTTCGCACCATGCATGGGTAAACGGATGGATGCCACCCACGCGCATGGTAACAGTATGGGTTGCTGGATTGGGCCAGATGGATGGCGTGGGAAGACCGCCGGCGTCCTCGGAACGGACACTTACCGGCGTGCGGAACAGAGGAAGTGCTGTAGCGGAAAAATCGCGAAACAGGACGTCGCGAGCAACCTCGCCGCCGATTCCGAACCACTGTAACAGGATGGAGGCATAGACGTCACGGTAGTCATAGTCCATGAGCATGTCACCACGATCATCGAGCTCCTCGAGGTTGGGATCCTTGCCATAGACGCCTCCACGAACATCCGAACCAAAGACGAACAGCGGTGCAGAAGTGCCGTGGTCCGTACCCGTCGACCCATTCTCCGCTACGCGTCGCCCAAATTCGCTGAACGTCATACCAGCAATCTTCTCATGTTTTCCCTGTGCTTTCATGTCATCCATAAAAGCCTTGACGGCGTCACCCAACTCTCGAAGGAGATTGGCATGGGAACCCGTCGATGGGTCGCCAGCAACAACCTGATTGGCATGCGTATCAAAATTGTTGTTCGCCCATGAGACCAGATAGACGCGCGCACCAAGGCCACCAGAAATCAGCCGTCCAACGATGCGGAGCCGAGCGCCGATGTCTGTCGTTGGATACTGGCTGGACGACGTGCCGCGGTCTGCCGCTTGTTTGACGACATTAGCATAGACGTTCGCGCTTCGGGCAATCGTGCGCATGAACGCCACCTCGCGGCCAGCAGGAGTGTCATCCTGAAGCGACGATGGGACTTCTTCCGTGGCTCCTGTTTGCACCAATCGTGCGAACTCTTCGGGGTCCCGAAAGCTGATCCCCATAGGACCATCTGCGGACTGCAATCCAAGGGACACACTGGAACCGATCTGGACCGCCAAGGGCTCCGCCGGTATTTCACGTGGATAACCAGGGGCCAACGTGGCAAGATATCGGCCCATCCAACCCGTTGTGCCGAAGACATCGGCATCCGTTGCCGTCAGCCAGATATCGGTGCCACGAAAGTGCGACCGATCAGGGTTGGGATAGGTGACACCTTGCACGATGGCAACATTGCCCTCATCGTACAAAGCCTTCATCCCAGCCAACGCCTTGTGCCATCGAAGGGTGTCGTTCAGGTCCAACGTGTCTTGCCTGCGAAGGCCCAACGTTGGTCGCGCTGCATAGTAGCGGCTGTTTTCGATTGGGACGAGCGTATTCAGACCGTCGTTCCCACCCTGCAGTTGGATCAGGACGAGGATGCGGTCATTGGCAGCCAGTACGGACTCCAGTGCGGTGTCCCCTGCCAGCGCCTGCACGGTAAATCCATCGATCAGGCCTGGCAATGTTGCAACTGTAGCGCCCGTTGCGCCAATGGTACGAAGAAATGAACGGCGTTTCATGGCATTCCTTACAGTAGCTGATATTCAGGCATACGAACGACGGCGGCCAGGAAGTTGCGTATGCCACCAGGCATGGCAGGGTCGTCCAGATTCCAATAGAGATTCTCATCCAAGCCCCGCATGACAATCTCGACGAGGACGTCTTCCTGTTCTTTCGAGATGGCAATCGCGAGCAAGGCTGTCGTTGCATCGCGAACGAATCCACGTGCTGTGGCCGAGCCTGGGAATGACCTGACGAAGCCCATCACGTCCACACTGAGGTCCGTATTCGCTTCCGTCCGTAGGGGTCGCCCGTCGGCTGTCCTGGCTTCCACGAAGGACTGCCCAATGCGCTGTCGCAATGGATACGTTGTGCTGGAGATCCAGGCATGGTGCCCTTTCCAGCCTTCAACCGTTGGGGGATAATACAGCTGTTGATCCAGACGTGTAGCCCCTTCGAGAATCTGGGTACGCGCCAACGTAGGCGTGGCAAAGCTTGCCATCAATCCTGTGATCAACTCGATTGGGGACTTAATAAGTGCACCACGTACGCGGCTGCTGTAGAACGCCTCAGATGTCAGAATATCCCGCAAGACTGGCAGCATGATGAAGTCGGCCGCGCGAATACGCTCCGCTACAGCATCAATGGTCTCGTCGCTTGGGTCGTTCTCGACGAACGTACGCCATAGTCTGCGAGCGATGAATCGCGCACATGCTGGTTGTTCGAAGGTAATGTCAAGAACATCACGCCACGTCCAGTTACCAGTACGACCAAGGATAGTCTTCTCGCCACTATCCGAGAGCTGTGGATTGTGACGCCCCGCCAAGCCGGAGATGCTCCACCCTGTAAACGCGCGTGCTGCCTCCACAATGTCCTGTTCCGTGTAGTTCCCCACACCAAGCGAGAACAGCTCGAACCATTCGCGGGCGAAGTTCTCGTTGGGATTACCCTTGATGCTTTGATTGCCATTCAGGTAGATCAGCAT
>JALOMA010000055.1 GCA_025455735.1 Candidatus Kapaibacterium sp. | reverse complement strand
TAATCGTGGCCGCCAACGTAGTTCCGGTTTGCTATTCCCGTTGAAAATGCATGCAAATGTGTGGGTTCTTCAAAATTCTGCTAAACTATTCCATAAAAAATAACTGCATTGAATAGCAAATTGCATTTAATGTTTATCTATAACCGCAAACTCATCTTCTATTTCTACTTTAAAATAATATTTATGAGCTGTTCCCTAGACTTATGAAACCGGAACAACACTCGAATAGCTAGAAATCCTTTTCAGACAGTAAATTTTCTCACAGTGGTAAGGCCATGGAACTACTATAAATTCTTTGGGTAAGGCGAATAGTACGACGTGTAGCTTCTATTTATAGCATTGTATTCAGCCTCCCCATCGACAGCAGAGCGCGCAGTTTTAAATGTACTGCCGATAGGGTCGATTGCATCGCCGCTGCACAACTTATAGACATTACTCAGCGCAAGGCTACGCACATACCTGCAAAATGTGGTGTAACGAGAAGGCTTACGGACGATCGTGAGAAGGATGACGAAATAAGAACCGAAGAACTTTTATGAGAAACGTTAGAAATTGATGCGCGATGAAACGTGAAAAGAGTATGAATACTCAAACGAAAAAAAGAATGACAAAGACCATTTGCTGATTGATGATCTGACAGAAAGAGACGACGAAGCAATAGATCAACTCTCATAGGAGCAGCAACAGCAAACTGACGTTCTGTCCGTTAGCAGTTGCATGTCTCAAACAGCCAGTCCTCTCCGATCAATGGCATAATAACCAGCGATCAGAGATTAAAGTGTAGAATGCCGAGATGCCAAACAATATAATTCGTAAATACGGGCACCACGTTAATCTGAGCCAAGACCACGATGACTCTGGACGCTAAGTTTCATGTTGGTCGGTAAATGAACCGCCTTCCCCCACAATAAGATGAAGTCAAAACTTCGTATCTGTATGCTGCTCTTTCTAATAAATAAACATTGTTCACTGACCTGGATTTCATCATCACAAGTCTGAGATAGATATTAAGCAAACAGAATGGAGGTTACGTAACATCAGTAGTTCTAAGTTGAAATTACAAATAATGCATACTATTTAGTAAAAATTAATTATCAGACGGTGATCACTTGACTTTGGTGATTGACAACTCTTTGGGAATCAGAAAGAAGTTTAAGCCATTGTTACCACTTAGCTACAACCGCTGGCAACCAGCAGATGTAGTCGTTCTGCCAAGTATCATCTTTCGGCAATTCGTTCACTCCTTGAGGAATGCAAGCGATCGTCATCATCTGCCAATTCTCGATTGCCTCAAGCAATCCGTGATCTTAAGCAGGTCTTCGTGCCAGTTGATCACCAAAGGACGCTCGCCGATGTTGTGGACGAGATCAAGAGCCACGTGGAAACGGCAAAGGCATTATATCCATCCCGGACAGTCGATGTGGATTGGGATAGTGATGGAAAGCATCCCGACATGACGGAACGATTGTTGCTCGACGTCTCTTCGATTGCATTCAATATCATCATGAACGCCTTCCGCCATTCTCCAGAAGGCTCAGCTGTTTACGTTCGAATTCAAACGCTACAGGGCACCCTGTCGTGCACTGTTCGCAACCATAGAAGGCATGGTCAGCCGACCGACGATGCCAAGATTATTCGTGGAATGGACGGCGCGGACAATGCCAAACATGGCAGGGGAAGGCAGCTCATACAAGAGGTTGCAGCTCGGGCTGGTGTGGTGGTTGATACTGTTGAAACGACGGATTCTTACACCGTTTCCATGGAGATGAAGCTATGACTCCTGCTGTTAAGGACACCAATATCGCCTACTACCAGAATGTGCTAGCGGAAATATATGAGCATATCGCTTCGGAGGATGTGGACCTTGAGAAGATAATCAGCAGGATTTTTCTTCTTGACTGTTTCAATTTCTTCACCAACGACGTAACGGCACAACCATTCAGGAATGAACCAGATGTGTTCAAGCAGGCCGAGGTTATTACCAGGTTGGCATTCTATCATTCCGATTCTCAGGACCTTCACACTGAGCGAAACATCCCCGAACGGGGAGAGTTTGCCGCATGGTGGCAACTCTTGACGTGGACTCCCGCACGATCCATTGATATGAAGATCATAGAGCAATCCACGGTGTTGTCTGCTCTCTCTGACGTCATTCAACAGTGGGTCCACGCCCTTTCGTATCCTGGAAGGTTGTCCGCCGATGAGTGGACATCGCTTGTGCAAACTTCACAGCCAGGATTGCTTCGTGCATTCTCGGTTGCTGCAATGTCCATGGATGTTGCCGAGCTTCCCGATGTTGCTGTCGCTGGAATGACTCGGTACTTGTATCGAATGGACGCCACACGTCAGCGGTCACTTGTGGCGTGGTCAAGCTTGGTTGTGGAATCCCACAAGCCCTCAACGGATGGGGAGAAGGATGTATCATTTTTGGAAGACCCTCTTGTGACGGCATGTCTATCCCTTTTGGATGTCTTCCTTGAGGGCTATAGCGCCGACAAGGGGCCAACAGCAAGCCAGCAGGCATTGTTGAACTCCGCGCTCGATGCTCTGGAGGTGACCATATATCCACGAAACAACTGACGGTGCCAGGCGGGGTTGAATGGTCAGGAATAGGCTCTCGCCTTCTTTTCGTCAAATTCGCCTTCCCATCGTGCCACGACGATCGTGGCTAGACAGTTGCCAAGGAGGTTGACGCTTGTGCGTGCCATATCCATGAGCTCGTCCACGCCGAAGATCATGGCCACGGCCATCGGCCCATAATGTTTAAGGTCGGCTGGAAGGAACGAAGAAAGTGTAGCCAGCAGGATGACAATCGATGCCCTTGGTACGGCCGCTACGCCTTTCGACGTGATCATCAGCGCCACCATCATGGCGATTTGCTGACCAATATCGAAGGAAAAACCAGGGTTTGTAGAAGCAACTGCTTGCATGACGAATACACTGGCCAGGCTGAGATATAGTGTGGTGCCATCCAGGTTGAACGAGTACCCTGCCGGCATAACGAATCCAACAATTCGTTTTGGAACGCCAAAGGCCTCCATTCGCTCCATGGCCATGGGCAGAGCACTTTCGCTGGACGTCGTGACGAATGCAAGTGTGAAGGGCTCGCGTATGGCCCGGATGAAGGGGACCAAAGGGACGCGGGCGATCGCCATGACGGCGCCAAGCACAACGACCACAAATACAATCAAGGCGGCATAGAGGGTAAGAATCAGTTGCCCAAGATGCAAGAGAATTTGTGATCCCATATGTCCGATTGTAGCTGCCATTGCTGCCCCCACACCGATGGGGGCAAACTTCATGATGATGTTCGTGAAGCTGAACATCACCTGGGCAAGCGAGTTGCACCATTCCACGATGGGACGTCCTCGTTCCCCAACGGCATTCACAGCAAAGGCAAAGATCACGGAGAAGGTCACGATTTGCAACACGTCGCCCGTAGCCATGGCCTCGATGATGCTCGTTGGGAAGACATGGACAATGGTCTCGATCAGGGTTTTGGGATGGGTTTGTGCAATGGCCCCAAGAGTGCCAGGATCACCCGTAAGCACTACACCTGCTCCAGGTTGCGTTAGGTTGACAGCCAACAGGCCAATGAAGAGAGCGAGTGTTGTAACGATTTCGAAGTAGATGATGGACTTTGCCCCCATTCGTCCGAGCTTTTTGACGTCCCCACCGCCAGCAATGCCTACGACGATCGTCGAAAAGACCAAGGGCGCGATGATGGCCTTGATGAGATGCAGGAAAATGTCTCGCAGCCAGCCGATGCTTTCTCCGAAGGTAGGCAAGTACTGGCCAATGATGACGCCAAGAATCAATCCGAGAAAAATCTGCTTTGTCAGGCTCATGGTTTCCGTCAGCTTCCGTGATAGCGGGTGCCGTTTTAGATGCCGAACACACCTTGTTTCAGAACTTTGTGTCGCTTGCCATGCTGATTGCTAGTCGCACGTGCTGTGCCTGCATCGAAAGTACAACCATCGCCCCATTTGGCCACTACCCACCATGTCCTTCTCCCGTGCATTCTATGCCTTCCTCCATCTACGATTCTATGTGGCCACCGGTTGGCACATGCAATCACTTGTGGTTGGATATTACCTCTATGCCCTTACCCGCGACCCTTTTGTACTCGCTCTCGTAGGCATGGCCGAAGCAATACCGGCCATCGGCGGAGCGCTTCCGATGGGATACGTCGTTGAACGCCTGAACAAGCGCAAGGCCATCATTAGTGGATTGGCACTTATCATCGCGTCGGCAGTTGGCACTGCCTTTCTCTTGCTCCCGAACACCCTTCACACCCTTGGCCAATCGGCCATTCTCTATGGCATGTTGGCGATGATCATCGTCAATGGTTTTGCGCGTGCCATCTACTCGCCAGCCATGTTCAGCACCTTGGGCCGTTTGGTGGACCGCGAGCACATCGCCAGAGCGTCGGCACTATCATCCACAGTGTGGCAGTCTGCCATGATTGCAGGGCCCCTTGTCGGAGGACTCCTTTATGGATATCTCGGGGCGGAGGTTACGGGACTCAGCATCGTCTGTCTGATGACGTTTGGAAGTCTTGGCGTCCTGTTTCTGCCGTCCATGCCGGCCGTGCTCCAGGCGACGGCCAAGAGTGGCATGATGCGCGACGTCACGATGGGGCTGCGTTTTATCCTCTCCCATCGTGTTATCCTCGGCGCTTTGTCGCTTGACCTCTTCGCTGTACTCTTTGGTGGCGTGGTGGCCTTGTTGCCCGCCTTTGCTACCGAAGTACTGCATGTTGATGAAAGGGGCCTCGGATTGCTGCGGGCCTCCATGAGCATCGGAAGCGTCGTGATGATGGCAGTGTTGTCGTGGAAGCCCATAGGCCGATCTGCCGGCACCATCATGCTGGCGGCGGTGGCTGGCTTTGGTGGCTGCATCCTTGGCTTTGCTTCCAGTACGTCGTTTGTTCTCAGTGTCCTATGCCTTATGTGTGCTGGCGCGTTTGACTCGATCAGCGTGGTGGTGCGCCATACTGTACTGCAACTCCATACGCCAGAGGATATGAAAGGGCGGGTGGCCGCTGCCAACACGATGTTCATCTCCAGCTCCAACGAGCTTGGTGCCGTAGAAAGTGGCCTGGCTGCGCGCATGTTCGGTATCGTGCCCAGCGTCTACCTTGGTGGAGTCATGACTCTTCTCGTCGTAGCAATAATCTGGTGGAGTGTTCCACAACTGCGGACGTTGGACTTACGCACGGATCGCAATACGTAGTGTGATCATCGACGGCGGTGACTGCCTCAAAAAAATACGGGATTGTGATAGTGAACCTACTGACGGTCTACCGTCGGCACCATCCTAGATTGCACCCATCAGGAGAGGCGGTACAATCCCCCTGTATCGTCGAAGTGCACGGGAAGAGGTCGCCCGGTAAAACGCATGCTGCCCCAAGCAGTACGTGGCACGAACCAATGATTATTCTGCACGCTCCTGTGAATAGTCGTAGGGGAGTCGTTCGAACGGGAGGCTACGCCTGTGCGGCCTCCCGTTATGTTTTCACCGGCTCCCACCGGTTTTGTTGGTTGCCTGGATATTGGCATTCTATCCCTGCCCACAGATAGCACTGCATGCATTGCCGTGAGTGTTCCCCTCCCACGCCCATGTTGGTATTGCAAGCGTGCAGTGCTTGATTTATCAGGTCACGGAAAGGTGTGATGTCCGAGTGGTCGTGTTCCGCCCTCAAGGGCACGTACCAGCCATTCAAATGGATATGTGTTATTCCACGGCACCGTGGAAGACAGACGGATCAATGGTGTCATGCCGCTCCCTCCGAGCATGCACAACCACGCAACAGAGATGCATGGTAAGCGCCCATTCCATGTATCAGGGGAGTCCAGCGTGTGTGAAGGGAGGCCTCCTATGTCCGGGCCTCCCTTCCTGTTTTATTGACCAGTCCTAACCGCTTATCACCGTCACAGGTGTTAGCTGTACGTCCAGCAACGGTTCACCAAGCAGCTGGGGTGGGGTGCCCTGCTCTGCAGGCACAATCCAATGTTGTGTGGTGTTCACACACCGCGCCCGGCCGGGCATTTGGAGATTATCACTTCAGTTTCCGTAGTTTTGTTGTCTTTCCCGCATCGTAGGTTGACCACGCCAGGTCGCGATCGGGAGTCCCGATGTGCCGTTGTGCCACCGGAACACCACACTTTACCATCGATTTTATGGCTGACATCTCCAAGATCCGGAACATCGGCATCTCGGCTCACATTGACTCCGGGAAGACGACGCTTTCCGAGCGTATTCTCTTCTATACCGGCAAGATTCACGCAATTCACGAAGTGCGTGGCAAGGACGGTGTTGGAGCCACCATGGACTCGATGGATCTGGAACGCGAAAAGGGGATTACCATCCAGTCCGCTGCCACGTACACAACGTGGGGTGACTATAACATCAACCTGATTGACACTCCTGGCCACGTTGACTTTACCGTAGAAGTGGAACGCGCACTGCGCGTGTTGGACGGCGCCGTACTCGTTCTGTGTTCGGTTGCTGGTGTTCAAAGCCAGTCCATTACCGTTGACCGCCAGATGCGCCGCTACAGCGTGCCGCGTTTGGCCTTCATCAATAAAGCCGACCGTTCGGGTGCCAACCCGGACCGCGTCATGGAACAGCTGCGCGAAAAGCTTAGCCACAACCCAGCTTTCGTAAGCTATCCAATTGGTCTCGAGGATAAGCTGGAAGGCGTCATCAATATCGTTGACATGAAGGCGATCTACTTCGATGGCGACGATGGTGAAAACCTTCGCGAGGAAGAAATCCCAGCAAATCTGATGGATAAGGCCAAAGAGCTGCGCCATCGGTTGATTGAAGTTGCTGCCGACTTTGATGACTCCTTGATGGAGAAGTTCCTGATGGACGAGCAGCCTACCCGTGATGAGCTGGTTTCTGCCATCCGGAAGGGTACCCTGTCCCTCAAGATGACACCCGTCTTTGTTGGCTCCGCCTACAAGAACAAAGGTGTACAGGTTCTGCTCAACGGTGTGGTGGACTTCCTGCCCAACCCTACAGAGATTACCAACGAAGCTCTCGACCAGGACAATAACGAACAGAAGATTCAGCTGGAAAGCGACCCAACGAAGCCCCTCGTCATGCTTGCCTTCAAGCTTGAAGATGGTCGCTATGGTCAGCTGACCTACATGCGCGTCTATCAAGGAACCGTGAAGAAGGGCGACTTCATTACGAATATCGCCAACGGCAAGAAGGTCAAGGTTCCACGGCTTGTTCGTATGCACGCCTCACAGATGCACGATATCGAAGAAGCGCAATCCGGTGACATCGTTGCGCTGTTCGGCGTGGATTGTGCGTCTGGTGATACGTTCACCGATGGTAACGTACGCTACACCATGACGTCCATGTTCGTTCCGGAGCCCGTTATCGAGCTGGCTGTTGCGCCAAAGGACAAGGCCGGCCAAGTGAACTTCTCCAAGGCACTCAACCGCTTCACAAAGGAAGACCCTACGTTCCGCGTCATGCGTGATGAAGAGTCCGGCGAGACCATTATCAAGGGCATGGGTGAACTTCACCTTGAGATCTACATCGAGCGTATTCGTCGCGAATACAACACGGAAATCACCGTTGGGCGTCCCAAGGTGGCCTTCCGCGAGGCGATCTCACAACGTTCCGACTTCAACTACACGCACAAGAAACAAACCGGTGGTTCTGGTCAGTTCGGTCGCGTAGGTGGCTTCATCGAGCCACTTCCCGATGATGCCATTGAAAACTACGAGTTCGTTGACGACATCGTAGGCGGCGTGATTCCCCGGGAATACATCCCCGCGTGCGATAAGGGCTTCAAGGAAGCAGTGTTGGAAGGTTCGCTCATCGGACAACCTGTTGTGCGCGTCCGCGTGACAATCAACGACGGTGCTACGCACGCCGTTGACTCGTCCGAACAAGCCTTCAAGACGGCATCGCTGATGGCCTTCCGCGAAGCCTATGAGAAGGCAAAGCCCATCATCCTCGAGCCGATCATGAAGCTGGAAGTATCTGCGCCAGAAGAGTTTCAAGGAACCGTGATTGGTCAGGTCAACCAACGTCGTGGCGTCATTATGGGCACCACGTCGGAAATGGGCTATGTGACCGTAGAAGCCGAAGTTCCCCTCTCCGAAATGTTCGGTTACTCGACCGACCTGCGCTCCGTTACCCAAGGTAAGGGCGAGTTTTCCATGGAGTTCAAGAAGTACCAACCAGTACCACGCAACATCCAGGAAGAAATGGTCAAGGAATACCAGAAGAAGCGCGCCGAAGGCCGCTAGTTCTTCCCTAGCATCGTCCAACGCCCCATCGCGCATAGCGCGATGGGGCGTTTTCTTTTTTGTACATTGAGCCATGGATATGCTGCGAACACGCATCGCTCCTACACCGTCGGGCTATCTTCACATCGGCAATGCCGTCAACGTTCTGCTTACGTGGGCCCATGCACGATCCGTCGGTGGACATGTCACTCTTCGTATTGATGACATCGATCCACAGATGTCGCAACCCGAATTTGTAGCTGATATCTTCCGTACCCTTGACTGGTTGGGAATCGATGTCGATGCTGGGCCAACATCGGTGGCGGAGGTTGAGACCACGTGGTCGCAGCGATTACGCCTTGATGGTTACAACAAGATCCTCCAGGACATGGTTGGCGCTGCTTTGGTCTTCGGATGTACGTGCACACGATCTGCCATTGCAAGGCAAGATTCGTCTGGACGTTATACGGGTACCTGTCGCCATCGTGGACGCCCCCTCGATGAAGGCCAAACGGCATGGCGTTTCGACAACAACGATGTTGCCGAACTACCGTATCCCATCGTGCGCCTTAAGAATGGTCTCCCAGCGTACCAGCTCGTGAGTGTAGCCGATGATGTGGCCATGGGGATCACGTGGATTCTGCGTGGCATGGACCTTGAGCCTTCTACCAGGCTGCAGCGTACGCTGGCCTCACAGGTTGGTGCCCTGGCCCCCTTCAGGGATATTGTCGTTGATCATCATGCTCTGGTCTTGGATGAACAGGGCGGCAAACTCTCAAAGTCGGCAGGTGCGGCTGACCTACGCACACTTCGTAGCAGGCCAGACGGAATACACGCCGTGTTGCGCGCCTTGGCCGCCATTCACGGCTGCGATGTCGTCGATTCCGTGTGGGACCTGCCGGCGGTGGTCACGTATTGAAGGGTGCTTCCAGGTTGGCTGCCATTGATGGCGCAGCCTTGGCAATCCAGACATCCAAGCCAGACGTACGCACGGGATCGAAAGGGGAGGCCACTGCGGCCGACGTCAAGCGGCGTGCCGTTTCGGCTAGCAGTGTCTTACGCTTTGCACCGTGAGACTCTGCAAAACGCCGGAAAAACGACAGAACGGCGTCCGTGCGCGCCGAATGCAGACCACGAGACTTCAAGAAGCGCTGCAGCGAACGTGCCGACGTACGCACGTAGTCGACGTCCCGATCATCCATAGCCTTCTTCAGCTGTAAGAGTCTGGCCGCCGCATGCATATCTGGACGTACGGATTCATCACACATGGCCAAACGACGGAACCACCAGGCACTATCTCGAAGAGCACCAATGGTATAGCTGAAGCGCCCACACATGAAACACATGGCAACGCGGGATTGTGGTGGTATGTAGTCCGCCAGGGCATCATACCGTTCCTTGATATATGGCATACGTTCCGCTAATCGATCCGTAACGCCGCATTCAAGGGCATAGGTGCACTCGGCATTCACGGCGCGATAGAATCGTTTCACTTCGATGTTCTTCGTGGGTTGTTTGCTGCGTTCATCCCAAAGCAAGGAAATGGTGGTGCTGAATTCGTCATGATTGCCTGCCTGGGCAAGGTTGATGAGATGGCTATACAGGATTCCCAGATACGTGTCGGGACGTGCCTCCCGGAGCTCGGTATCGGCTTGGATAATGTGGACGAGGGCCCGCGAGTACTCGACTGCCTTCGGTGCGTCGTTGCCAACGAAGGACCACCAATTGGCGAGGATAAGGTGATAGTTCAATTGTGCAGGCCGGGAGACAGCAGAATCCGGCGACTGTAACAGGGGGTGGTCCGGGAGCTTCTTCAACCACGCCGTTGCGGCCGTATTCCCCTGCGACATGCGAATGAGATTGTCGTGTAACGTATTGCCCAGATTCTCATAGTCAACAGTGTTGCGGAGCAGCTCCATCACTCGATGCTGTTCACGGCTAAGGGCATCTTCCGTGCCATCCGTGAGTGGACGTTCCAGAATGACGTGGCGATAGTTCTTCTCCCACGACAGCGTCTTCAGCCAGAATGCGAATTCATCGTGGGACCGTGCGATCTCACGTGCTTTCTCCACGCGTTTCATTGCCTGATCGTAAAGCGTCTTCTCCCAAAGGAAGTCGGCGTCTTCCAACAACTCGACGATGCGACGTTCACTCGAAGAGGCCGCATGGTAGGCTCGCATTGCCTCGAGAATCTGCTGATACAGATAGTTCTTCACGGCAGGCAATCGCCTGACCATGGCCGTTCCGTGAAGCGCAGCCTTTACATCCGATTCAGAGTATGTCTGTTGTGCTTCGATGACGTCGAAGAGTCGCAGATAGTCATTGCCATCGCCAATAACATGGCGTGAACAGTACTTTTTGACATAACCTTTCTCCGTTCGACTCAGCGAGTGAATCAGTCGGAACAGGGCATCACTAGCTGTCAGTGGCATACAACATCGGCGTTCAAGGTGGTAGGATACTGCAAAAATGGCGCGAACACATCGTTTGCAGGATAGTCTTTTGCGCATGGACAATGGAGGCCCGTTGGCCCATGACCCGAACAAAGCATTCACAATTCTACGACGACTCATGAAACAGCTCCTTCTCCTTCTATCCTGCCTCTGCATGACGCTGACCAGCCATGCCGGCTGGGATCCCGCAACGACGCGTACAACGCGGTCCCTGCGTTCCATTTGCTTCACTGGATCCGATACGTCGTTTGCCGTTGGAGATCACGGCACAATTATTCGCAGTACCGATGGGGGCGAACAATGGCAACTCATCCCATCGATGACATCGCATCATCTGGCATCCGTAGCGGCGCGCAAGAAATCACTGATCGCTGTTGGTGCACGTGGAACGGTATGCCGCTCCCGCACTGGATTGCTATGGATAGCTAGCCAGGTAGGCGAGGGCATGAATCTTGCCGACGTAGCCTGGTGCAACGATAGTATGGCGATCGCCGTGGGATATACGTCCAGAGCCGATTCAGGAGTCATCGTTATCTCCATGGATAGCGGCAGAACGTGGACGAGAGCACACAATCCGTATTCCGAAGGACCGCATGTGCTGACGTCGATTGCCATGGCTCCCGATGGTCTGCACGGTGTCATTGGCGGACACAACGTCGGGGAGGAAGGCTCTGGAGTTGGCGTTGTCTTCGTCACCACCAACGGCGGATGGACGTGGCACGAGTCACTGTTCACGGATCTTCAATTCGACGTTCTCGATGTAGCCATGCCGAATTCCTCAACGATACTCGTGGCGGGACAGGTTGGGCCTGGTAGTAATGGTGGTATTTGGAGGTCGGACGACTGCGGAAATACTTGGCGATTCGTCGAACATCAAGGCATGACGCAGGTCTCGTCCATTCACATGATCGATGGAAACAGGGGCATTGCTGCTGGGATGACGACGGAAGTCGTCGATGGGCGTTCCATGACCACGGCTTCCATGTTTACGACCATCGATGGAGGAAAGGGGTGGGCTCGGGAAGTCGTGGGAGACAGCTCCTTCGGCATTATCGCTCTCGGTGCTGGTGGCGAAGACGTAGCCGTTGCCGTAGGCGTTGAAGGAAGAGCCTTCGTTGGCTCGATGATTCCTTGGCGTTCCGACCGCCGGCCTTCCAGTCATGCCGTGATAGAGTTCGGTACAGTCCTGCGAAAGCATCACCGGGACGCTACGGTGACGGTTTTCCAAAACACGTTGAATCGTCCTTTGACCATTCGCAAGGCCACGATCCTCGATGCATCATCACCCTTTTCTATCACCTGGCGCTGGCCGAACGATACGTCGGTCACCCTCCAGCCTGGCGAAGAGTATGCGGTGACGCTGCGATTCGCCCCACGTGATTTCGGCACCTTCGAATCTGTTCTTGCGCTGTTTTTCGATGACGGTGGCAACGCTGCCGTTTACCTCAGTGGCACAGCCGACTCCCTATCTATTATCGATGAGCCTCTGGCGTTTACGGTTTCCAGAGTGGACTTCGGGTCAAGGCCCATATCGACGCATAGCGATACCGTGCTCACCGCCGTTGTCAGGAACACGTCTGCCACGCAGTCCCGTACGCTGCGTTCATTCTACCTCGATGGCGTTGATGTAGCGGCCTACAGCATGAGCAGTATGCCACCTGCCAACAGTGTTCTGGCACCTGGCGAGTCTGTTTCCATACGCATTCATTGTCATGGTCCCTTTGTTGGCCCCATGCTGGCTAGGTTGGTCATGGAAACGGACGCAGGCGTGAAATCACTTCCGCTTGTGTCAGTGCATTCGGAAGACGCTTGGTCGCCCATCATCGACGTCGGCAGCTTTACCGCAGGCCAGACCGAGCCTGTGGTCTATACAGTCGAACATCCATTTAACCACCATCATGCCATTGGAAGTCTTGACATAGCAGATGGACGCGTACTGGTAACTGCAACGGAACCACCGATGCCAGCAGCCGTTGACAAATACACGTCCGTACAGGTTCGCATGAACTGCTATCCCACTACCGTTCCCAGCACGTCAGAACAACCCATATCCGTCAGGCCTGTTCCAGCATCGGAGCACGTTCTTCTTCAGCATCCGCTCTTTCGACAAGGGGCCTCGTGGACACTGGCGGATGCCATGGGAAACATCGTGCTCCGTGGCTCCGCCGACCAGGAAGGCGTCCTGCTCCTTCGTACCGCCAGCGTGGCATCTGGTCTATACACGTTCCGTCTTGCCATCGTTGGGGGTGTGGCCACCACGACGGTTCTGGTCGCCCACTGACATTCAATACCGAACAATCACCACAACATGGTACGAACGCATTCCCACCACGAGCGTTCCTCCACTACGCCCCCTCCTTGTATTAACACACGTTGAAAGTAAGAAATGAGAATTCCACCTTCCATCATTGCCATATCCATCTGGATGGCTACCATGCCAGCTCTGGCCTCCGACTGGAGCACCATTGCAACTGGCAGTCAACGCGATATTCAGTCCGTTGATTTCTCATCCGCTACACACGGCTGGCTGGCAGCTGCCGGCGGTGACGTGTTTGCCACAGCCAATGGTGGTCAAACATGGGTACGGAGGAACATTGGAACAACCGACGGTATCATGGACGTCGAGGCTTTGGGCCAGGATTCTGCAGCCTTTGCTACAACGACGGGCACCATCGTTCTCCATCTGGGAACGGAACAACCCAAGGCCGTGCGTCCCATCGCCAATGCCATCTTCCACGACATTGCCTTTCTGCCACCAAAAACCCTCGTGGCAGTTGGTCAGATAGGTCACGATGGGCGAGCCGTGCTGGCTCGTTCCACTGATTGTGGCACGACATGGCAGGAACTAGGCCATGGAAGTGGCAATGCTACGAGAACGTTCCTCAAGCTCAGTTTTGTCAATCGTACTGTTGGTTATAAACTCGCCAAGAGTCCAGGTGGATCGCCAGGTCTTTGGACGACATCCGTTTCCAAAACGACGGATGGAGGGCTCACGTGGACTGGTACGTACTACAGAACCGAGGCATTCGAACCAACAGGAATTGCGGCATTCAGCGCGGACCGTGTCGTTGTTGTGGGTACGACGCCACGTACCGAACATGCGCGGTACATCTACAGCATCAATGGCGGCACGTCGTGGACTACCAAGGAGGAGCAGGCTCTCCAGAAGGCACAAGCCATCACGGCCGTAAACGAGCGGCTTGGTTTTGCGGTGGCCATGTTCCCAGTCTATATCAATGGTGCATTGGAGGATCGTGCGCTCGTCCTGCGCACGGACACGTATGGATTGGAATGGATGAGCGATGCAGCGCCGGAGAGGGATCGTCAGCATAACGGCATAGCCGCTGCCGGTGGCAGTGCCGTGATAGTCGTTGGTAATGGGGGCACCGTCTTACGGCGAACATTGGAATGTGAAGGTCCGGAACCCATTCGGCCAATGCCCTCCTCGATATCCCGGCCCATTGGGTCCTCGTTACAGCTGACGGCTACTGCACTGGAATCTGGAGTGCGATACCTATGGACAAAAAACGGTGCACGTATCGAAGGCGCCAACGAGCCCGTCTTGCAGATCTGGAGACTTCGCGCCGAAGATGCTGGCGTTTATGAAGTCACGATGTCGAACGATTGTGGTTCAACGGTGCAGCGATGTACTGTTGGTGTTGCCGACGTAGGCGTCCTTGTTGCATCGGAGCACCTGATTCACCTTGAGGCTTCACCTGTTGGATCCTCGCGCGACACGCTACTACGTGCGGCGTTCGTCAACGAAGGAAGCGCGCCAGTTACGGTACATACGATCCGATTGTTTGGAGGTAATGGTCAGTATACCG
Source organism: Candidatus Kapaibacterium sp. (assembly GCA_025455735.1). Taxonomy (GTDB): domain Bacteria; phylum Bacteroidota; class Ignavibacteria; order Kapaibacteriales; family Kapaibacteriaceae; genus JALHPC01. The sequence goes on along the minus strand of JALOMA010000055.1, from coordinate 1,658 downwards.
TGGTTTCGGAGACGGGGAAACAAATCGTTCAGCCTGGCTCGTCCATCGACGTTCGCATACGGTTCACGCCTACGGCGGCGGTTGCCTCGCATGCAGTCTTGGATGTCAACACAGGTTCGGACATTGATCCCTCCATTTGGATTGTGGGTATTGGCGAAGCGAACAATCTCCCTTCAGGGTATCGACTGCATAGGCCCATACAGTTCGGTGCACGCCCGGTTGATGAGTCCACAGACACCGTCATTACCCAGCTGTTGACGAACAACACATCCCGCACCATTGTCATACGGTCCATGCAGATGGGCGGGGACAATGCCATGAACTTTGGAATCGTCGACGATGTGCAGTTGCCCATTGAACTGTTACCCAATCGTTCCCTGGCGGTCACCGTACGATTCGTACCAACCTACACGGGAACGTTTGGGGCATTTGTGGCCCTTGACGTGGAAGGCACGACCATTCACCTGCCGGTGACCGGCACCGGAGGCACCATACGGGATGCAGAGGTTGTGAATTTCGGAGACGTGGCTGTGGGACAGACACGTGATACAACCTTGACATTCCATCACATCTATGACCTAGGCCTGAGGGTTAGTGCCATCAACGACATCACGGGGCCGTTTCAGATTGTCGAGACAACGCCGGCGCTGCCTGCCGTCCTGCACGGATGGGAATATCTCACGGTGCGTGTGCGCTACGCACCCGAAAGCGATGGCGTCAACGTCACACCCATGCGCATCTACTGGGACGAGCCAACGACGAATGAGCGGTTCGTCACGCAGCGGCGTGTCCTCCGTGGGGCCAATGCTTCTGGCGTCACCACGGTTCCCGAAGAACCATTGGAACTCCTTGTTGTGGCACCGATTCCAGCAACGGAGCACATTGATGTTCGAATGGCCGACGGGGCAGGGCTAGCAATGGTGCGCATTCTCGACGCATCGGGGCGGGTTGTACGGGAACACCACGCCGATGGGCAGCCAGCAGTACGTCTTGGTACGGCTGGGCTGGCAAGCGCATCGTATCGCCTCCTGGTGGTGACGTCGGGTGGACATGTGGCAACAGGGCCCCTTGCCATTGTACGGTAAGGTACTTCAAGCACATTGTGGAAGGGGGCCCTGGCACGACCTCGGGGCTCCCTCCGAATGCCACCACCAGGATTTCCACAGCTACCATTTGGAACTTGATTCCACGTCCCCTATATTTGCAGGCTCCAAAAGAAGCGAAGATCCATTCAGCCGAGAAATCGGCATTAGTTGTCGGAGTTACCGTGCCAACGATCAGCCAGCTTGTCCGTAAGGGACGCCAGGCCATCACAGTAAAGAGCAAATCGCCTGCGTTGGACGCATGTCCACAGAAGCGTGGCGTATGTACGCGTGTGTATACAACAACGCCGAAGAAGCCGAACTCGGCACTTCGTAAGGTTGCCCGTGTGCGCCTCACCAATCAGATTGAGGTTACGGCCTACATTCCTGGCGAAGGTCACAACTTGCAGGAGCACTCGATCGTGATGATCCGTGGTGGTCGTGTGAAGGATCTTCCTGGTGTGCGGTATCACATTATTCGTGGAGCGGCGGACACGCAGGGAGTCAACAACCGTCGTCAGGGCCGTTCGAAATATGGCACGAAGCGTCCGAAGCCAGGTCAGCCAACGGCACCAG
>JALOMA010000255.1 GCA_025455735.1 Candidatus Kapaibacterium sp. | reverse complement strand
CTCTGCGACTACATGTCGCTTTTGCTGCGTCGACCCACTCCGCTGGAGGTTCGCACCATGGAGGCATCAACACTATTCCGAATATCATCCGATACCTTTCATCGCTTGAAGTCTTCCGGCGTTGGGACGTCAATTTGTATGCATGCCGCCGAGGCTCTCTTCATCCACAAGCAGCAGCAGCAGCTTGATTTGCTCACGTCAACGGCTGCACGTCGATATGCGGCCATGGTGGAACGGCAGCCCGATGTAGTCCTTCGTACACCACAGAAGTACATCGCATCCTTTCTGGGCATTACACCACAAAGTCTCAGCCGTATTCGTGCAGAACATCGAGGGTGATTTTACCATCTGGTAACTGTTTCGTGCTGGCCGAAGCCGAAGTTCGCGCCATGCCATACATCACCTATGTCGAGCTCGTTGTCGCTACCCTTGTTGCTGGTGGCGCCGTTGTTACCTCTGCGGCTTATTCCGGCAACCACCCCATGGCCCTTGGTGCGCCACCCCTCTTCAATCGAATGGCAACGCACCAATGCATTCTCCTGGCGATATCGATTGCCGTTGTAGCATACTGCCGGTATCGTGGACACAGCGCTCTGTCCTTCAAGCGCTCATCAACAGGTCCCCTTCCAGGTTTATCGTGGATCGGTATACAAGGAAGTCGATCGTGGGACCAGCAATTGTGGCCATTGCTGGCCAAGGTGGCTGCTCCCACTGCCCTGTTTATGGGCTTGGGCATTGCCACTTCAAGTGCATTGCAGTGTCCACCGTGGCAGGCCATAATGTGGGTTCCACTGTTTGCCTGCACGAATGCCTTGGGCGAAGAAATTGTCTTCCGATACCTGCCAATGGCGATCGGTGGCGAGGCAATCTCGACGCGATTCGTGGCATGGACAAGTGCCCTGTTGTTTGGTGCCGCACATTATGCTGGAGCGCCTGGCGGCCCAATAGGCATGGTTATGTCGGCGGTTCTGGGCTACGTGCTGGCAAGAGCAACGGTGGAGACTGGATCACTCCGCATTGCCGTTGTCATTCATGTTGTGCTCGACATCATCATTCTTGCAGCTCTCGTCTTCATTAGCCAACCTTTGCCCTAACGATGTTCTGCCGTATGTTCATGAGGCACTATCGATAGAGGTATGTATGTTTCGGGAGCTTCTCGTCGGCCATGGTATTCGCTATGTACGCATGGTACTCTTGCTCGTAGTAGCAGTGGTTGTGTCTGGATGTCCTTCTACAGACCCTATCTCCCCGTTGCCACAGCGGACAATTCGCACGACGATTGCTGGCGTCGTAACAATCTCCGGCCCCCGGGAGGGCATTGTCGTTGGAGCGGGAGATCAGACGACCACCACAGATCATAAGGGAGCATTCACGATTGGCCCCGTATCGGTACCACTCCGTGCCGTCGTGCGCGTAGAGCCGCCAGACAACCCATCAACGAGCGTGGCTGTGCGTGCGGTGGAAGGTGATACGTCGTTTGTCGAAGTCCAGCTTCGCCGTGGCCCCTCGCGGGGGATTCAAAGAGACCCCACGCAGATGATAAGAATCAGTACTGGCGGATACACCGCTGACATACCAGCTAATAGCATTCGAACACTGGCCGGGGGACCAGTGCAAGGCAATGTGTACGTTACGTACTATACCATTCCCATTGACCCGCAGGCACCTTGGCTGAGTATCGGTGACAATCAAGGCATCAACAACGTCGGGGACACTGTTGTACTCCGCGCAGCTTCAGTCTTGAGAGTCCGCCTTGCGTCTGAACGTGGCGACCCGCTAGTCGTCGATCCTTCGACCTCAGTATCCCTGACCTATCGTGCCTATGGCATTGGAACGGACTCTCCCGAAACATTGCCGCTATGGAAATTCGACTCGACGGCGGCCATCTGGAGACAAGCTGGAGAACTCACAAGAGATGGTGGCACCTACGTAGGCACGGCAACCTTGCCGGGAGACTGGCTTGCCGACCTGTACGATGCATTGCCACAGCCTGCGCTGATTACGGTTCGCTGTAGCGACGGTACGCCGCTGCCAGGCGTCAATATTCGGGTTGGTTCCGTCCGTGCCGTTACCGATGCAAGCGGAGTGGCCGCTGTTCGGCTGTACGGCCAAGAGCCTTTCCAGATGAAAATCACGGACTGCAGGGGCGTTGATGTGTTGTGGGAAGGAAGACTCGACGTACCAAGTTCGTTTCGACCAGTAGACCAGACCATTACCGTTGCTACGTGTCCGCTTGTCGTGCGTGGTACCGTTATTGGATGCAACAATGCTCCCGAGCCGGCAGAGATACGTTTTAACCACGACGACCGATCAATCGTTTCTCGCGACGGGACGTTTGCGTTTAGTGTGGCCCGACGCGACAATGTTACGTGGTCCATCCAGTCACTCAGAACCGGTGCCCGATCGCAGGTTTATGCCACAACCGGACCAGGAATGGAAGGAACCGTCTTCGAGCTCAATCCCTTGCGCCTCTGCCAGGAAACGAATGGTCTGGCTGTCCGGTCGGATATTGATCCTACATCGATGTTGGACATGGCATTGTTCACGGGAACACATCGCCTCTGCATCCTTGAACGGGACGCCGTCACGATTGCGGAAATGCCGACGGGCTCCGTTCGGAAGGTCCCCATTGCGGGACTTCCTTCGGACATCCGGTCGTGTACGATCCTTCGAGCTGCCTCCGACGAGTCATCCCTCGTCGTATCCATTCTGGCCTCGGATGCTTCGAACCTACGCTCCCTGTATTGGATTGACCTCGTAACAGGTCAATCACGGATGATTCATGAAACACAGCGGTCATTTTTCGAAGCCGTGGTCTCGCCAGCTGCTGATGAAGTAACCATCTGGGACGACAGCTGGGGCGAGATTCGCTCCTTTGCCACTCGGGATGGTCGGCAACGTCATGTGCTGCCAATCGGGTCTCCAGAGACATTCCAAACCAGAGTGTTCCCGGGAAGATTGTTCCTGCAGCCACAGGGCGACTTGTTGGCCGTGGGATTTCGATCGTTGGGTGTGGTAATGGGCGATTCCGTATTCGTTTTCCGGATTCGCCCCGAGAGTCTGACCATTCTTGATCGTCAGCGTCGAGAAGGTCAGAGCTTCTTCGATGTCACTCCAACCTCTGGTAGTGGTCGTCTTCGCATATTCACGCTTCCACGATCCAATACCGCAACAGCAAGGGAAATATGGGAAGAGCGGGATGTTTGGACCATGAGCTTCCCTGGCGTCTTTGCTGATGGCACCAGCAGGGTGCTACAAACAACGCCCAATGACGCTTCCATCTGGTTGAATGACGAGCGGTCGATGTTCATCTCGCCCGTGACGAATCCACCGCGTTGGTCGTCCTACGAAGCGCCTAACAACATCAAGATTGCACGTTCCTACCTTTCCGACGACGGCTCCGTCCTTGTATGTCGGGGCCGTGCACTTGATACGGGGGCCTTGGTTATCCTGACGGCCCGCCGATAGCGCACTGTGTAGTTTTGCAGTCATGATAACACGTGTCGACCTTGTCTG
>JALOMA010000254.1 GCA_025455735.1 Candidatus Kapaibacterium sp. | reverse complement strand
GAACAACGTCCGGCACGATATACGACAACAATCGCTGATAGTGCGTGATCACAACAAACGAACGATCTGGCGTTCGAAGCGCATTCACGCCTTCGGCTACAATGCGCAGTGCATCAATGTCAAGTCCGGAATCCGTTTCGTCCAAGACCGCCAAGCTGGGCTCAAGCATGGCCATCTGGAAGATTTCGGCACGCTTTTTTTCTCCACCAGAGAATCCTTCATTGAGCGCGCGCGACAGGAACGACGGATCCATGTCCACCAACTTCATACGTTCACGCATGAGCGCAAGGAACTGCGCAGGTTGAAGCAGCTCTTCGCCTCGATGCTTACGAACGGCATTGACGGAGGCCTTCACGAAATTCGCAGTACTCACGCCGGGAATTTCAACGGGGTATTGAAAAGCAAGGAAGAGTCCCTCCCCTGCCCGTTCTTCTGGGGCCATGTCCAAGAGATCCTTACCTTGGAACGCGACCGTTCCTCCCGTCACGTCATAGTCTTCCCTGCCTGCCAGGACACTGGCCAGAGTAGACTTGCCTGAGCCATTAGGCCCCATGATGGCGTGAACTTCGCCTGGTTGAACGCTTAGCGTTATGCCTTTTAGGATTTCGCGCCCTTCAATTCCGGCGCGTAGATCGTTGATAGAGAGCAGTGCAGACATAGTTTGATGGTGATGTTTCGTTGTCGGTGTTGATGTGCAGTCGTAATTACCCTACTGAGCCTTCAAGAGAAATAGCCAGAAGTTTCCGTGCCTCCACGGCAAACTCCATCGGCAACTGATCAAGAACTTCCTTTGCATAACCATTAACGATCAAAGCAACTGCTTCTTCCGTAGATAGTCCGCGTTGGTTGCAATAGAACAGAATATCTTCGCCAATTTTAGACGTCGTTGCCTCGTGCTCAACCATCGCCGTTTCGTTGGCAATCTCTAGGTACGGGAACGTGTGTGCTCCGCACAGGGAACCTATCAGAAGAGAATCACACTGCGAGAAATTTCTGGCATTGGTCGCATTACGGCCCACTTTTACCAATCCCCGATAGGAATTTTGGCTCACGCCCGCAGAAATGCCCTTGCTTACGATGCGAGACCTTGTGTTTGCACCTAAGTGGAACATTTTTGTGCCCGTGTCGGCTTGCTGGTGGTGATTCGTAACGGCCACACTATAAAATTCACCCACGGAATGGTCGCCCTTTAGCACCACGCTGGGATATTTCCATGTAATGGCCGATCCTGTTTCAACCTGCGTCCAGCTGATTTTGCTATTGCGACCGTCACAGAGGCCGCGTTTGGTAACGAAGTTATAGATCCCTCCGTTGCCGTCCTTGTCACCAGGAAACCAATTCTGCACCGTTGAGTATTTTATTTCAGCCCGTTCGTGGGCTATCAATTCTACTACAGCAGCATGTAACTGGTTTTCATCTCGTTGTGGGGCAGTACATCCCTCCAGGTATGAGACATAGCTGCCTTCGTCCGCAATGATCAGCGTACGCTCGAATTGTCCCGTATTTCGTGCATTAATGCGGAAATACGTACTTAGTTCCATTGGACACCGTACACCCTTGGGGATGTAGACGAAGGATCCATCACTGAACACGGCACTATTGAGCGCAGAATAAAAATTGTCATTGGTTGGAACCACGCTACCCAGATACTTTTGAACCAAGTCAGGATACTCGCGTACGGCCTCGCTCATTGGACAAAAAATAATCCCTTTTTCCTTCAACGCCTCTTGAAACGTCGTCTTCACGGATACTGAGTCCAGCACGGCATCCACAGCCACACCAGCGAGCATCTTTTGCTCCTCCAGCGGAATACCCAATTTCTCGAACGTTGCAAGGAGCTCTGGATCCACTTCGTCCAACGACGCCGGACCTTCTTTTTGTTTTGGCGCTGCCCAATAGATAATGCTCTGGAAGTCGATCGTCGGATACTGAACGTTGGGCCAACGAGGCTCCTTCATTGTTAGCCATTGCCGATACGCCTTCAGCCGCCACTCCAACATCCACTCCGGCTCTTCCTTCCGAGCCGAAATGAACCGGATAACGTCTTCGCTAAGTCCAGGCGGAAGGAGCTCCTGCTCGATGTCGGAGGTAAATCCATACTTGTAGTCACTCTGGACTACACTGTCCAGCACGTCATCCTGTTCCATTGCCGAATCCATGGTTGCCTTTTCTGTCATAGTTCACACCTATCGCCGCTTGCCGGTGCGTGCCCTGATACAGCGATGAGCGCAAATATACGACTGTTTTAGTCCTATTTACTACCGAACGCATGTGGTCGGGGGCCTCGGCTCCACACGGCTCATGATCGGACGTCAACACGAATTGGCTATAAAGTGTTCCTTGGGGTGGCCTTTGGGCGCCATTACGGGGCCAACAGGGTAACCATGGCCCCTTTCCAACCCAACCCAGACCACGAGACAATGTATGTACCACGGGAAAGAACCGGGACGGCGATCATGCCATCGGCAAAAACACCTTGACGTTCACTGACAAGCACTCCGTCGAGCGTATGAACATGGACGGTACCCGCAAAGGCCTCGTTGAATACAAGCCACGTTTCGCCCGCTGATCGGTAGAGGATCGGTTTGGCGCCAGTCGAGGATGAGCCATAGACGGATGTCTTATCATTTCGAACGGAAATGGTGAACGGCAACGACTCTACTGAACCGCAGTCCCCCGAAAGCAGAAGGCTGTAGGTACCATTGAGCTGTGGCGACGATGGTATGCTGAGGCGTAGCGTTGATGACGTTGCCACAACGCCGCCGTCCCGAACCAACGACAGCTGTTTGACGGAACCGACGGCATCGACGTCGATGATGATCGGCTGCAAGGACTCATGAACGATATCCTTAGGCTGAGAGGCAAACGCTGCGGCCTCAATCATGCGAACGATGGCGGGGCTAGACAAACGGGCCATACCGCAACCACCGTAGACCTGGACATCATACTCACCCTCGAAGTCAGAGGAAAGCGAGGGAATAACGTACCGTGCCTGGGTAGCTCCTGCGACAAGCCGTCCATTGCGCCGCCATTGCCATAACAAACCGGATCCAACAGCTTCAACGGAAAGTTCAACGCGTTCCCCCTCACAGGCTGTTACTGATTCCGGATCGCGGATGACTTCCACAGGATCGCGCAGAAGCACTGCTTCTGGAGTTGACATTGCGTGACCACGTGACGTCTTCAGACGGAATCGATACCCTTCGGCATTGACGGGAAGATCGACGTTCCAGGCAACACTCGAACTATTGACAACGCTGGCGATGGGCACCCAGTCTTCGCGATCAGCTGGCGTCGCAGAAACAACATAGGAGTCCGTTGGCAACATGTTTTGTGCCGACCACGAGAAGTTGACGCGCTGATCCTTGCACCAGGTTTCTCCGCCTTCAGGCATGGTTAAGTCAACGCTGCCAAACACGAACTTGGCTATCAAGCCGCAACGGTCAAGGCCTGATTCATATGGAAGCTGCGTTCCTAATACAAGCGATGAGGTTGACGACCCAACGATAAAGAGATCACCTTGGT
>JALOMA010000253.1 GCA_025455735.1 Candidatus Kapaibacterium sp. | reverse complement strand
CACCCCAGTGAATAATACCTCTGGCATTTGGGCACTGGTCACCATACGCATGCACGTGCGCCATTACGTCGTGGCGCAAACGCTTTTCGTGTTCGGCGGCTACATCGAGGTTTAAGTTGTTGCAGTTTTGTTCCAGTTCATCAATCTGCGATTTTGTTATCGGCAAGCCCAACTTTTGTTGTTCTTTGGCCAAGATAATCCACAGGCGTCGCCACAATTGAATTCTACGAGCGTTGCTCCATAAGGAGGCCATCTCGCGAGATGAGTAGCGAGTAATCAGAGGGTTACTGTAAGTGTCGTCGGCGGACAAGTGATCGAGCTTTCTGGAAATGATGTAAAACTTGTAATAAGTGTTGAAGGAAAAGAACCGCGTTCGACGTTCTCGTTACGGCGCTAAACGTTCGATGAGCCAATTCTGCTCATCGTCTAAACGGTATCGGTATCGATCGTGCAAACGTGATGGTCTGCCCTGCCAAAACTCTACCAAGCTGGGTTTCACTCGATATCCTCCCCAGAAAGGGGGCCTTGGCACATCGTTCGGGAACTGGTCAGCAATGTCTCGTAGACGTTCTTCCAGGACGTCGCGGGAGGGAATCACCTCGCTTTGTGGGGACGCCCATGCGCCATGTTGACTGCCAAGCGGACGTGACCGAAAGTAGAGATCGGCATCCACATCCGTAACATGTTCCACGCTGCCTTCGATGCGTATTTGCCGCTCCAGCTCCGGCCAAAAGAATAACAGCGATGCCCTCGGATTCCCGTTGAGATCCCTACCCTTTCGGCTGTTTTGATTTGTGTAGAACACGAAGCCTGTATCGACGCCCTTCAGCAAGACTGTCCTGCTGCTAGGAGCACCATCCAAGGTAGCCGTGGCCAGCGTCATTGCCGTCGGTTCGGGTATGGCGGCAGCAAGCGCTTCATCGAACCAACGATTGAACTGTTCAAGAGGCTCCGATGCTACGTGCAGCTCATCAAGCGCTTCCCTGCTGTATTCCTTGCGCAAGTCTGCGATGTTTATGGAAGATGAAGCCATGAGGTAGAGAAGGTGGTGGAATGCGAGGTAAACGTCACGAAGTACTTGCCTGAAGGCAGATGCGCAATGTCTATTGGAATGGACCGAACGTCGTTTGTGGTTGAATAGGACGCTGCCACGCTTCCTAACATGTCCACAACTTGGAGTGTTCCCAGTGATTGGTTCGGTAGGGTAATCCAAAGTGTACCTGCTGAAGACTCGATCGACATTGTACTGGGCGACCCTTCCGTTGCTACCGACGTAACAACGGCAGCGGACTTCTCGCACAGAATGGTCTCTTCTGGGTCAAGGAGTACTTCGTCTGGTACGAATGGCAAGGACAGCGTGAACGTCGACGTCCTTGACGTAATCACTACTGACGTATCAACGACAGCTCGATTCAGAATACACCGTATTGGAAGGTTGACGTGGAAGGCATCCGGGACATCGTTGCCTTGCTGCGTTTGCGTTACGGTGAGCTGTATTGTGGATCCTTGAGAGGTTGGCTGAGCTTGTACGGACGCGGCAAACATAGGATGCCCACGTTGCACCAACCATTGGCTAAAGAACTGATTCCACGGGATGACTGGAGAAGGAGAAAAACGTTGGACACCTTCGATGAATTCTTGAGTCTGGGCTGCACGTTCACTCCCGCCGGCCTCTGTTGTCCACCACGTCATGAATCGGCGGAAGTCTTGTTGTCCCATGTTGCGTTCAACCATATGATAGATCCAGGCTGACTTTGCATACGTGGTTGCTTCCGTAAACATGATGGAGAGAGGTATGTCCCACACTGGAGGCGCTTGTAAACCTTGCCGAAGATAAGCCTGACGCCGCTCTTCCATGCGACTTCGGAAACCTGCCACACCGTCCCGGGCGCCTCTCCAGATTGCCTCAGAGTATGTTGCTCCCCCTTCATTCAGCCAGATGTCACCCCATGTGGCACACGTAACGAGATTTCCAAGCCATTGATGTCCAAGCTCATGGGCATACCCTTCTTCGACATTACCCTCAAGCCAGACTCTTGAGATTGTGGACATCGTTGTATGCTCCATGCCACCGAAGGTTATGGGATAAACCGTCATGTGGCCATAGGTCTGGTACGGATAGGGTCCGAACACAGCTTCCATGGGTTCAAACATGGCCGGGATATTACGTAGGGCATTCACGGCATCGAACCGGGGGCCACGATGGTCTTCATCCCAGTGAAAATTTCGTATGGGAATGGTTCGGCCATCTTGTAGGGTGACCTGTTGGTCAAAGACCCGATATACTGACACAGCAAAGGCCACCAGATAGGTAGGCATGTGTTCAGGACAACTCCATTCAACGCGTTGTTTGTTCTCTGGAAGCTCCACTATCGACGACTGCACACCATTGGCTGCCATGGTGTAGCCACGAGGAATTGTGAGTGCAATGGTGTAGAGTGCCTTATCGGAGGGAACGTCATTGCATATGAACCATCTGCGCGCACCTTCAGGTTGAGCAAATGTAAACGCTATGGGATGCAGTGCTTGTACCTGGGCGACACCGCGTCCACCGATAACATTGAGGCCCACATCATACGCGGTTCTGCGAACGACATAGCGGGCTTCCACCACTACGGTATCTCCTTCGAGCAGACCATCAGGGACTCGTAACGTCAGGAGGTCCCCCTCAGTGCGATTCGTATCTCCCGGAATGCCATTTACCGTAATCGAAGTAATCGTTGGAATAAACGTCCTGTGAGCGTGCAAGGCAAACGTGGATGATGGTGTCTTGCCAAGTATGAACGTCCCCGTCATGGAGCCCTCCACGTTGCGTGGAACAATCACTGTGGTATCGGGATTGAGTACCTCCGACAAGTCCAACCAAAGTCGATATGACAATGCTTGAATGTCGTTCTTGATTGGCTTTTGCGAGGTAAGCGTGAGGCCCGCAAGGTCATGCAAGGCAGGTCGAAAGGCCTGACGAAAGGACTCATCCAATGCCAGCCGATCAATCAGGTGTTTGTTTTCCTGTGCGAAAGCAGGAATCGCAACGAGGAAAGCAATGAGGACAAGATGGAACCCCATAGGGTACTCCTGGAATCAAGCCCCATGGGGACCTGTGCGTGGAAGTGGCGCCTTATGCATAACGTAGGTATCGAGCCACCATCGAATGTCGGCGTTGGATTCGTTACGGCGTCCTGCCAGTACGTGATCTGCATTATCGTACATCACCAACTTATATGGGTGCTGGATGCGCTGTAACTCAAGTGCCAGACACAAGGAATGGTCGGGTGTTACACGTCTATCGCCTGTACCGTGGAGCAGCAACAGAGGCGTCGTTGGACAGAGCTTGTCCGCCCACCGTATCACGCTTCTTTTTCGTGCTTCCTCGTCGACATTACTTCCTGGCGGAAGGTGTTTTTTCATTGTTGAACGGATGTAGGCGTGGTTGTCCACACTATCAATCATGGTTGGAGCGCCGAAGGTTGCGGCCGCTCGGAAGCGCTTCGTTCGCGCGAGCATGGCAAACGCCATCATACCACCTCTGGACCCTCCAACCAGCCCAAGGCGA
>JALOMA010000054.1 GCA_025455735.1 Candidatus Kapaibacterium sp. | reverse complement strand
AAAACGTAACGGGCAGAAATCGCTCGTCGGCATCAAAGGTAAAGTGGTTGTTGTTGTTGTTGGCGAAATAGAACGTCTGATAGTAGTTACTGACGACGAATATCTGCATAAAGCAGAGCAGCGTGCGATCGTATCCATTGCCCGGAGTTTTTTTGTACTCGACGATTTGCTCCATCGCCCGCCGTGGCGTAACACTGAGCGTCTTCAGTTCGATCTGAACACAGGGAACACCATTGATCATCAGAATGACGTCATAACGGTGATGGGAATATTCCGTGTTGACGCGCAACTGGCGAACTGCTTCGAACTCGTTCTTGCACCAGTCCTTGGTATTTACCAGAGTGAAATACAAGGGCGTTTCGTCGTCGCGATGGAAGGTGTTGACCTCGCGAAGCGTCTGCGATGCCTCATACGTGTCTTTTTTGATGATCGATGCCAACAGTCGCGAGAATTCGTTGTCGGTCAGCGTTACGTGATTGAGCGCCTCGAAGTGCCTGCGGAAATTGTCCTCGAGGGATTTCTGGTCGCGGATGTCGTCCCTGATGACGTAATTCTGGTCCCGCAGATGACGCATGAATCGCTGCTCGATGTCGCCTTCGCGCAGCCTACTGGGACGCTTGCCGGAATCGTCGGCAGATTGGTACTGAAAATGATCGTTCGGGACCTCTGTAGCCATGATGGCGTTCCTGTGCTCATGTGCAGTGTGTGCCACCTGCGCCGTACCCTGCAAGGAAGGCAACCTGAACAGCTGTTCGATGGCCTGCAAGTTTAGCAAATAGGGGACGTTTTCCCGCGCTCATGTTTTGCCCTTTGCGGAGCCACGCTTATACTCGATGTACCGGTACCCTCTCCACCCATCCGGCCCCCCCTCGGCACATTCTTGTTTTTTTTAACCGACATCACCCTGCAGCACTTCAATCAACCAAGGGGCGGCGTGCCAACGCTGGCACGAACGTCGGCAAACAATACAGCGTAATGAAATGGCGGCCTCGAGAGGATTCGAACCTCCGACCCACGCTTTAGGAAAGCGTCGCTCTATCCTACTGAGCTACGAGGCCAATACAGGTGCGGCGTTAATTGATCGTTTCGCTGCCGTCCAATAATGTGCGGCTGCCCGATTGTATCGATGGCTGCTGATGCATTAAATATGCTGCAATGATGCTCTGGATGTCGGCGTCCGTGACGCCTTGCTCGGAGCCCATGACGAGCACACGCTCCAGGACGTTCTCCACGTCCGTGGGCGTCAGGAGACCTACGTCGCGGTAGGAGATCAACGCACCCCATGCCTCGACACTCATGACGTCATGTTCGATGCCATGAAGAATCCGATAGCTTCCTGCCTGCGGTGGCGTTGCTTCGTCCGCACCCATCATTAAACTGCTGCGCTCCATGATCCATGAAAGTGCAGCCGAAATTTCGCCGTCAGTATATCCGCGGCGATGAAGTTCACCCATGTCGATGTCGTTCAGAGGACGGTGCTGGCGAAGCTCCGACATCACAAACGATATGATTTCCATGATGCGTTGAACAGCGTATCTGTCGTTCATAGGCTCTGTACAATGTAGCGGTCTTCCAACTGTGCCATGGCGGCCCGTTGGGCCTCGGTGGCATCGTCCAGACCACAGAGATGAAGAATACCGTGCACCACCAGACGACACAACTCGTTCGTGAGTGTGACGCCGTAGTCGGCAGCCTGGCGGCGCGCAGTGTCGATCGAGATGTAAATCTCGCCCTCCACTGCGTTCTCTTCGAGAGCAAACGTGATGACGTCCGTCTCATAGTCATGCTGCAAGTAGGCCTTGTTGAGGGCTCGCACGTCGGCATCGGACATCAAAATGACGTCCACCGTGGCATTCCGTACCTTGCGCCCCCGAAGGGCCTTTTCCATACTGGCCACCATCAGGGCCTTGCCACGATAGGGCTTGCCGCTGGCATTCGTTATGGATATCGCATAACCCATCAGGCGTCCGACGAGCTTTCCAACAACGATTCGGCCAACGAAAGCTGGGCAGCAGCCATAAGCAGGACAGGATCCAGGTCGGCAAAATCCGTCCGCACGACGTCCGCACGAATGTTCGAAAACAACGAACACGTGCAGCTGCGGCCAACAACAAGGCTGGAGAAGGTGGACTCTCCGCGGGCAATGAACATCACTTCGTCCGGTTCTACCGGTAACATGGCCTGTACGTCATGAAGTTCGACGTAGCCTTGATGCGTCTGTGCGCTGACGACAACGCCATGCGTGCCAGCACCCAAGTCGACGTTGCTGCTGATGGTGAGCGCCAGAACACGGCCGGAGGCTTCGTGGCGGATGTTCCAGAACCACGAGGACGAGCCGGCTTCGGTGGCCGGGCCCAACAGACCGGAAAGTGTTTCGACGTCCTGCCCTGTAAGTGAGAATGCCATACTGCGTAGGTTTAGTGCCGAAATACGGCGAAAGATACGAAAAACTATGGGCCAGTGGCCGAAACGGAGTGGCTGTCCTTGACCTTCCACAGACGCCACCAAGGCGTGCCAGGGGACATGTGGTGCTCGCTGTGATATCCGAAGAAGTAGCAGGCAAAAAATGCCACGACGTGGTTCCGCGGCATGCTGCGCGCATTGTGCGGCATGGACGCCGTGTGGGGTCGGCGGTGCGGTAAATAGGTGCCGACGGTAAAAAGCTGTAGGCTGGCCAGGAGGGCAGGGACGATCCAGAACAGAATCAGGCGCTCCTGGCCTAACCCTGCACCGTGAGCCGCAAGGTTGAACAGGGCCCCCTGCAGGAGAAGTTGGGGAATGGTCGTATACCGCCACATGAAGGCCGCAAACCAGGGTAGGTAGCGGCTGCTGGGATGGAAATCGGGGTCGGCATGGTCGTCGGCCGGAAAATCGTGATGGGCCTTATGATTCTTGATCAGCCGGCGATACGACATACCAGCAAACAACAGGCAGGCCAGCGTACCAACGATGACGTTGACACGCCGATGACGGGAGACGGTTCCATGCATGGCATCATGGGCCGTGATGAACAGGCCCGTATACAGGAAGGCCTGCACCACGACAACCAGTGGCGTCAGCAAGGAAGTTGTGGGGGCTGCTGTGATGGCCCATCCAAGATGGGCAGCCCACACAATGATGATGAAAACGGCAATTGATATTCCCATGCGCACTACGAAGATGCTAACTTCGTCCGAGTGACCGCCATGACAAACATCCTACCTGCCCACTTCGTTCTCTCCCTGTGCCTGATGCTGGCCGCAGCCGTCCCCGCTGCTGCCCAGAAGCTGTTGATACCCATGGACCTGGCCCAGACCAATCACCTGAAGGCCTATGGTTTGGCCTATCTGGTGCTGACGAAGGATCGGCCCGTGGACTGGCTGCTGAACTATCGGGGCGGTAGCTTCATGACGGATTATACGTCCGACCTGGCTGCCGAATGCCGCATTCGTGGGGTGATGTTCGAAGAACTGGACGGAGCCTCGGCGGCAGCCATCTACGCCGAAGTCCAGTCCGAAGGCTCCAATACGGAAGTCGTGCGGTTGGAAAAGGCCCCCAAAATCGCCGTCTACGTGCCGCCCGGATTTCGTCCCTGGGACGATGCCGTCACCCTTGCCATGGAATATGCCGAGGTCAAGTATGAAAAGCTATGGGACGAGGAGGTGCTTCAAGGCAAGCTGGCCGAATACGACTGGCTGCACCTGCACCACGAGGATTTTACCGGTCAGCATGGCAAGTTCTTTTCCTCGGCAGCAGGCCAACCCTGGTACGTCCAGCAGGTAGCGCTGTTGGAAAGTACGGCCCGGAAGATGGGCTTCGCCAAGGTGAGTGAACTCAAAAAAGCCGTCGTCATGAAGATCCGTGACTACGTGAACAACGGCGGCTTCATGTTTGCCATGTGTTCGGCCACGGACTCCTATGACATTGCCCTGGCTGCTGCCGGTACGGATATCTGCGACGACGTCTATGACGGCGACCCCTATGACCCGCAGGCCAATGCCAAACTCGACTATGCAGGATGTTTTGCCTTCCATGATTTTAAGGTCATCCTAGACCCCATGGAATACGAATACTCCGACATCGACATCGACGCTGGACTGCTCCTGGCCAACGAGGCCACGGACTACTTCACGCTCTTCGACTTCTCCGCCAAATACGACCCCGTCCCCACCATGCTGACGCAATGCCACGTCAACGTCGTGCGCGGCTTCCTGGGCCAGACGACGGCCTTCCACAAGCACCTCATCAAGAAGTCCGTAACCGTCCTTGCCGAACGCGACGGCACGGACCAAGTACGCTACATCCACGGTAACGTAGGGCGGGGGACGTTTACATGGTATGGGGGACACGATCCCGAAGACTATCGGCATGCCGTTGGCGACCCACCCACGGACCTGGCACTGCATCCGACGTCGCCCGGATATCGACTGATCCTGAACAACATCCTCTTTCCGGCGGCAAAAAAAAAGAAGCAGAAGACCTGACGCCACGGCCCATCGTGTGGCCTGACGGGATCAAGGCAGGGGAGTAGTGTGGATAACTTTCCGCTCCATGAACAGCCGTTCATTGGCTGTGTCGGTTGCTTTTCGCAGTTTTGCGCCCGGAAACGCACAACGTGTCAACCTTCCTTCACATATGGACAGCGGCGACGGTTGTGCAGCGATCTTTGACAATCGGAATCGCCATCTGCACACTACTACTTGGTTCGTGTGGCGGCCCTGTGCCGTCACCATCTGACCGCAGCACTACCTTCTGCTATAACGAACCTGATGGAATCTCAAGCCTTGACCCAGCCATGGCAGGATATCGTGGGGCAATCTGGGCGGGATCACAGATCTTCAATGGTCTGGTAGAAACCGACCAGAGCGGAACAATCGTTCCGTGCCTTGCGCAATCGTGGACGGTGGATCCGGCAGGGACGACGTGGACATTTTCGCTCCGTACGGACGTATGGTTTCACGACGACCCTTGCTTTGGCCCCAGCCGGACACGGCGCTTCACGGCGCACGACGTGCAATACACGTTCGAGCGCATCTGTGATGCGTCCACAAAAACCACGGGATTATGGGTCTTTCGGACCAGGATCGACGGCGCCTCGGCCTATCACGAGGCGACGAAAACGGGGAGATCCGGCCGAATCCGAGGCATTACGGTGGTAAATGATTCGACTATTCGCATCACCCTTACCAAACCGTTTGCACCCTTCCTTGCTCTGTTGACCATACCGTATGCCTGGATCGTACCTAGGGAAGCGATCCACACATATGGTAGCGAATTCGCACGCCATCCCGTCGGAACGGGCCCGTTCGCATTCGAGTCATGGAAGCAGGATGTGGAGCTCCGTCTGCGCCGCAATCCGCGATATTTCAAGTCCGACTCCGTCGGAAGGCGCTTACCCTATCTGGAGACGATAGCGGTAACGTTTCTGAGAGATCGCAAGAATGAGTTTCTCGAGTTCATCCGTGGCAATTACGACATGGTGACCTCCATTGATAACGTGATTGCGGCAACGATTTTCGAAGCCAATGGCACACTCCGTGCGCCCTACGACACGCTCCGCGCCCATCGCGCCGCTGCCCAGTCCGTAGAGTATTACGGAATGCTGCTGGACACAGCCTTTCCGGCTGCCCGGCAGACGCCTCTGGCTACGAACCGTCTCCTCCGTCAGGCGTTGAATTATGCCATCGACCGTCATCGTATCGTGACGTATCTGCTTGGCGGGCGTGGAATCCCAGCATCGTACGGCGTACTTCCGCCAACCATGCCAGGTTTCTCCAACAGCGTCCGCGGCTATACCTACGATCCCGATCGAGCACGGGATTTGTTGGCATCCGCAGGGTATCCCAATGGCAAGGGGCTTCCCGAGCTGACCCTTCAGCTGGGGAACAGCGATAAGACTGCAGCGGTGGCCGAAGCCGTACAACAGATGTGGAGAGAGGTAGGCATTCGTGTGAACCTTCGCATGATTGACTTCCCCCAACACCTGGCCCAGGTTCGGGCTGGGGACCTGCATCTGTGGCGGACGAGCTGGCTGGGAGATTATCCGGATCCGGAGAACTTCCTTGCCCTCTTCGTCTCCACGTACCGCTCGCCCAATGGGCCGAATACGACACGGTTGCACCGTGCCGATCTCGACTCCCTGTACGCCGCAGCATTACATCCTGCACGGTCCTTCGAAGACCGCGCAGCCCTCTACAATCGGATGGAACAGATCGTGCTGGATGAGGCCCCTTGGGTTCTCCTCTATCACGATGTGAACATCCGCCTTACCCTTCCTTCCGTCCATGGCTTCAGCCTGGACGGATCCGACCGGCTGATTCTGGAGCACGTCTCCAAACATCCGGTGGGCCTGTTATCCAGAAACCAAAGGAGCGCCTTTTGATGACTCGACTCCCGGGCTTTGTGGCGCTTGTCTGCTCGATCCTGCTCGTGTTTGCTGCAACGACGATTCTCCCCGTCGAAGCAGAGGCAAAAGGCAAACACCGCATATCGCGTAAGGCTGGCAAGGCCAAAAAGAAAAAGCGGTTCGCCCGCTCCCGCAGCCGTTGCACTCCCGCAGCTCGCGCCGAAGGCAAACGGCAAGCCATCGAACTCGTCCGCACCCAAAGCCCACAACTCTGCCGCATGGTAGGCATCGAACCGTCAGCCTCGGCTGGCGATCGTGCCCAAGCGCTGCAGCTGATTATGGCCGACGGTGAGGATGAATCGGTATCCATCGACCCAGCACTCGCTGGCGTCGATGAAGGTGAAGACCTCGCAGAACTGGAACGCGAAGACGACGTAACCGTCGACCTCGAAGCGTTCCGCTCCCTCTGGCTTGGCTTCGCCGACGGTGAGGACGGCGGCGACATCACCGAATGTGGTGTCGAACGCCAGAAAATTGTCGACGTAGTCATGGACTGGCTCGGTACACGCTACCATTTCGGTGGCGCTGCCCGCACCGGTATCGACTGCTCGGCCTTTACGCGCATGATGTATGCATCCGTGGCCAACATGGAACTGCCCCGCACCGCTGCCACCCAGTGGTCCGTAGGGCGCCCGATCAGCCGTCGTGCCGATCTCAAGTTCGGAGACCTGGTCTTCTTCCATACCCGCCGCCATGCCCACGTCTCGCACGTTGGTATCTACCTGGGCGACAACCTTTTCGCCCATGCTTCTTCCCGCTACGGAGTTACCATCTCCTCGCTGGAATCCACCTACTACTCGAAACGTATGCTTGGTGCTCGCCGCATCACCGAACTGGACGTCCAACGGTTCGCCATCGGCGGCGACGTCTCCAACCATTAAACCAACAGCGATTCCGATTCGTCCTATTCCGCCTTGGGCCGCAACCGCGGCCCAAGGTTTTTTTTTGCCCAACCACACACTGTCCATGCCCCGTCCGCTTCCTCTGCTCGCTCTCGCCCTCTGCTGTTCCATCGTCCTCTTCCTGCCTTCCATGGCAAGGGGCCAAGGCCCCATGATAGAAGGTGTCGTAGTGGACTCCACGGACGGCAAGGTGCTGGCTGGGGCTACCGTCGTCATCGTCCGCGACCTCGACGCTACCCGCCGTGGCGCCATCGCAAAACGTGATGGATCGTTTTCCATCGGGCCCGTGGCGGACGGACGCTACGTCCTGTCCGTTGCCTTCGTTGGATATCGCACGGTCAAACGCTCCATCGACGTCGAACGATCGGCCTCGCTGAACCTGGGCCGCATCGCCCTGTCCAACGTGGGCCTTACGGCCAACGAAATCGTTGTTACCGAGCAGATGATCACCGGAAGGGTGTCGGGCGATACCGTCGAGATGAATGCCGGCGCCTTCAAAGCCAACAAGGATGCCTCGGCCGAAGACCTTGTGCAGAAAATGCCCGGCATTACCGTGCAGGATGGTCGCGTCCAGGCGCAAGGCGAACAAGTACGCCAGGTGCTCGTCGATGGCCGCCAGTTCTTCGGCGACGATCCCAATGCCGCCCTGCGCAACCTGCCAGCGGAAATGATCGATAAGGTGCAAATCTTCGACCAAGGCAGCGAACAGGCACGGTTCTCGGGGTCGGCCGATCCCAATGGCGCAAAGACCATCAACATCGTTACCAAAAAGGCCATGCGCAATGGCCAGTTCGGACGCCTCTCCGGTGGCGTTGGCGATGCCGGCCGCTATCGCGTGTCCGCCGTTGTTAATGCCTTCGAAGGCACGTCCCGCTGGACCATCCTTGCCCAATCCAACAACATCAACGAACAGAATTTCTCCATCGACGATATCGTCGGTGCCATGGGCGGTGGTGGTGGTGGTGGCCGTATGGGCGGCATGATGCGCCGCTTTGGTGGTGGCATGCCAGGTGGAACGCAGGCCATGCGTCGCTTTGGCGGACCCATGAGTGACTTCCTCGTGGACCAGCAGAATGGCATCACGCAGACCCACGCCCTGGGCATCAACTACAGCGACGTCTGGTGGAACGCCGTGGACGCCCAAGCGAGCTACTTCTTCAACTACAGCGACAATGGTGCCACGCAGGATCTGCTGCGCCAGTTCATTCAACCCCAGGCCGCAGGACAGACCTATTCCGAAAACACCCGCAATACGTCCACCAACGTCAATCATCGCCTTCGTGGACGCTTCGAGGCACGCCTGGACTCCCTCAACTCCATCGTCTTCACGCCCCGGGCCACGGCCCAGTTCAACAATGGAGCATCCCTGCTCAACGGCACCAATACCGCGAACGGTCTACCACTAAGCGGTACTGCTACCGATTTGGAGAATGCACTCGATGGCTTCAATGTTTCCGGCGATATCCTGTATCGCCGAGCCTTCGACCTACCGGGCCGCACGTTCAGCCTGAACCTGAACCTGAACGTCAATAGCAACGTGGGCGACAATCTGCTGACGGCCATCAATGCCGATGCTGCGCTGGTGGATACGCTGTTCCAGCGTGGCAACCTGGATAAGAATGGCTGGACGATTGGGCCGAGCATTACCTGGACGGAGCCCTTCGATACTGTGAACAGTATCGCCCTTTCCGCCAACGCCAGCAGGGAGTTCCGGTACAGCACGCGCGAGACGTTCCGGCCTGGCGCTCCCAATGCTCCTCTCGATGTTCTCGATACGGCCCTCACCAATACGTTCGAAAGCCGCTACACCACGTATAGTGCCAATCCGGTTTTCCGCCATGGAACCAAGGACGTTGGCTTCGAAGTAGGTGCCTCGTTCCAGCAGGCCATCCTGGACAACGACCAGCAGTTTCCCTCCAGCCAGACGCTGCGGCGCACCTTTACCAATATCCTGCCCAATGCATCCGTGCGGCTGAACCTGGCCGATAACGCGTCGTTACGGCTGTTCTATCGCGCACGTACGTCGCCCCCAACCGTTGACCAACTGCAGAGCGTCGTGAACAATACGAATCCCATCCAGCTCTCGGCAGGGAATCCCGACTTGCGGCAGGACGTCTCGCACAACGTCTTCATGCGCTATGCCAGCAGCGATATGGCTTCCAGTACGAACTTCTTTGCCTTCTTCAATGCCAGCACCACGGTAGACTATGTTGCCAACGATGTGCTCATCGCCGACCGCGACACCGTCGTCCGGCCCGGTGTTGTGCTTCCGCGGGGCGGACAATTCACAACCACCACAAACATGGACGGCTACGTACAGCTGCGCAGCTTCGTTGGCTATGGCTTCCCACTGGCAGTGCTGTCTTCCAATGTGAACCTCAATGCCTCCATTGGCTGGACGCGTACGCCCGGACTCATCAATGGCGAACAGAACATCGCCAGCGCACCGAACGCCGGTGGTGGCGTTACCATCAGCAGCAATATCAGCGAGCTTGTGGACTTCACGATCAGCACGCAGGTGACGGCCAACCAGGTGCGGAACTCGCTCCGCAAGGACCAGGACGCCGACTACCTCAATGCGTTCTCGCGCTTTCGCCTTCAGTGGCAGATTGCTGGCGGCCTGTTCATCACGGCCGACGTTACGAACACGCTTACCAGCGGCTTCACGCAGGACTTCAACCAGAGCGTCTGGCTGGTCAATGGTGGCCTGGGATACAAGTTCCTGGAAAATGACCGTGCCGAAGTACGCCTAACGGTCAACGATGCCCTGCGCCAGAACACGGCCATCAGCCGGAACGTCTCCGAGTCCTTTATCGACGACATCCGCGCCAACCAGCTGCAGCGCTATGCACTCCTGAGCTTCTCCTACAACCTGCGCAATTTCAGCGGCGCCGGCGCCGCTGGCCGCCCGTAGGACCTTGCTGTTGTTTGTCTGAACGGGGAGCGCGTCCACCACGCTCCGTGCTGGTAGATGCCGGAGACGGTTGTGCAGCGTCGCCTTTTCGGGTGCGCGTTGATGCCTTCTTCGCGGCCGGCTGCGCTGAATTCTTCCTGGATTGCTTCGGAGAGCGCTTGGACGCGGGCTTCGATGGTTCCTTCGCATGTTCCTGTTGCGCCACCGTTGGCCCATGCTTGGGAGGCCTCTCTCCGGCGGACCGCTTGTGGTGGGCGCGCCCTGCGGGCGCGGTGCGGGACTTCCGGTCGTCCGATCGTGTATCCTGCTGCTGCCCACGCCCGGAATCACTCGGGATATCCTCCATGGGCAGCAAGGCCAGGTCGATGGTGCGCTTTTCGATGTCGGCCTTGACTACCTTTACACGAAGCGCCGTTCCGTAGGCGAATTGTCGGCGGCTACGCCTTCCAATCAACCTCCAACGCTTATCGTCGAACCAGTAATAGTCGTCGGCAAGGTCGCGGATATGAAGCAGGCCTTCAATCATGATGCCTTCCAAGGTGACGAACAGCCCGAACGACGTAATGCCCGTCACGACGCCGTTGAAGGACTCGCCCACATGTTCGCGGGCCATCATCACCTGGGCCAGCTTTGTACTGGCGCGTTCGGCCTCCACACTGGTGCGCTCCGTTTGGGAGCAATGGTCGCTCATGCTTGAAGCCTGCGCCATCAAGTTGTTCCAGCGTGCTGGCGACGGCATTCCTTGGGCATATTCCTTCAGCACGCGGTGAACGAAGAGGTCGGGATAGCGCCGAATTGGGGACGTGAAGTGCGAGTAGTGAACGAAACCCAGACCAAAGTGGCCAACGTTGTGTTCGGAGTAGATGGCCTTGGACATTGCCCGCAGCAACAAGCTATTGATGACGGCTTTGTCGGGGCGCAACGCCGCGGCCTTCAGGATGGCGTCCACGTCGGACGGTCCGATGCGGCCCGACGGAACATCGATCCCCAGGGCACGAACAACGGTGAGGGCGTCGGCCAGTTTTTCGGGATCGGGGGACTCGTGAATGCGATACATTGTTGGTGGCGATTGTTTCTTGCGCCACTGTTTGCGCAGTACGTCGATATGTTCGGCTACCGTTCTGTTGGCCGCCAGCATGCACTCTTCCACCAACGACGTGGCGTCCGTGCGGGTCTTGACCACGGCCTGGATGGGACGTTTGTCGGCATCCAGAAGGAACTTGATTTCCTGCGTTTCAAAGTCGATGCCGCCGTTCTTCATCCGGCGTTCGTTCAGGATGCGGGCCAGGGCATGGAGGCCGAGAATCAGCTCGGCGTGGTCCCCTTTGCCTGTCTCAATGATGGTCTGCACTTCGCCATAGGTAAAGCGGCGTTTGCTGTGAATCACGGACTCTTCGATGCGGTACTCCTTGCAGACGCCCTTCGGTGTAAACACCATGAAGACGCTGAAGGCAAAGCGGTTTTGTCCGGGCACCAGGGAGCATAGATTATTCGACAGGCGTTCGGGAAGCATTGGCACTACGCCGTCCACAAGGTACGTGGAGTTACCACGTATGCGCGCTTCGGCATCCAGGGCGGTACCTTCCTTCACGTAATGCGTGACGTCGGCAATGTGAACGCCCAATTCCACCAATCCTCCGTCCAGGTGGCGCAGGGATAGGGCATCGTCAAAATCGCGTGCATCGTCGGGGTCGATGGTAATGATGAGGTGCTTGCGCAAGTCCGTCCGACCCTTTGGCAACCGCTTTGGCGGTTCGGCGCAGGCGCTGGCTTCGGCTTCCACTGCTGGTGGGAATTCCCGTGGCAGGCGGAATTCTTTCAGGATTGCGGCAAATTCAACCGTTGGATTCCCGGATTCGCCCAGTACCTCCACCACTTCTGCCTCGGGAGAAGCATGCTCGTGCTCCCAACGTACAAAACGGCCTACGACCTTGTCGCCCGGTTTGGCACCATTGATGTTCTTTTGGGCCACAAGGAAGTCCACGTAAAACTTGGTTTCATCGGGCACCAAATAATAGAAGCTCCCATCGTACTCCAGGGTGCCACTAATTGGTGACGTTGCACGATGCACCACGGCGACAACTTCGCCACGGACCTTCTTGTTCTCGCGGAGTGCCAGTGGGCGCACGCGAACAACATCGCCGTCGAGGGCAGTCGAAAGATGTTGGCGGCGCACGAAGATGGTTGGGATATCGGGATCGCCGGTTTCAACGGAAGCCGACTCGTGATAAATCCGTAACACACCTTCAAAGCCCGAGGTATCTCGTTCAGCTAGGCTGTACCGGCGACGGCTGTGGCGGGATATCAGACCCTCTTCGGCCATCTTGGTCAGCACCTGGCGAAGTTCATCGTAGTCAACAGAGTCGGAACGGATATGCAGACGCTTTGAAAGATCAAGGAGCTGCACGGGCCCTGCGGACTCTCGCAGGACCTCCACTATGTCAGTCCGCAGATTGCGGACGTCGCGAATTCGTTTCATGGAGAACAAAGATAGGGTAGTTCGGTCGGGAACGCTTTCAACCGAAAAGTTGTTAGGTAGCTCGGCATGGAGAAACCGATGGAAATATCCCCAGCACGCGAGAAGCTTTTGGCTGTAGCCGAACAGCTCTTCATGGAGCATGGTTACGCCGCCGTAACCCTTGCCGCTGTGGCTGGTGCCGTAGGCATCAAGCAGGCATCCTTGTACTATCACGTTCCTGGTGGCAAGGAGCAATTGTTTGCCGAAGCGGTTCGATTTGGTCTTCAGCGTCATCAGCGGGCCTTGCAACTGGCA
>JALOMA010000252.1 GCA_025455735.1 Candidatus Kapaibacterium sp. | reverse complement strand
CACGGTTTCTTCGAGTTTTTGCTTCAATAGGCGTTGGTCTACGTCGTGTTGATACTGCCCCACTCCGATGGATTTCGGATCGATTTTCACGAGTTCCGACAATGGATCCTGGAGCCGCCGGGCGATACTGATGGCTCCACGAATCGTCAGATCGAGGTCTGGAAACTCCTCGCCAGCCACTTCGGACGCTGAATACACGGATGCTCCAGCCTCGGAAACAAGGACGTGGACGGGACGTGGTTGGTCGGTTGACAGCTCCTTCAGTGCATCATTGACGAACTGTTCGGTTTCCCTGCTAGCGGTGCCATTGCCGATGGCAATGAGCTCGATGCCATGGCGCCGAACCAAGTCGCGCAGAACCATGCCTGCTTTTTGGCGTTGGTCAGTGGAGCCGGCTGTAGGATAGACGGTGGCATGTTCGATAAACCTTGCTGTGGCATCTACAACGGCAAACTTGCAGCCTGTGCGAAAGCCTGGGTCGATACCGAGCGTTGGCTTCATTCCTGCTGGCGGTGCCAGGAGCAACTCCTTGAGGTTGGAGCCGAACGTAGCAATCGAAACTGCGTCCGCTTCCTTTTTTTTCTCCAACCGCACGTCGGTGATCAGCGAGACGCGCATCAATCGATCGTATGCATCCTTGACGACACCGGAGAGCCATTGGAGGAGCGTCGCGTCGGTTGTAGCGATGAACTTGCTTCGCAGGTAGTGCAGAACCGCTGCTTCGTCACATTCGATGGTCAGGGAAAGGACATTTTCTGACTCTCCGCGGCGCAATGCAAGCATGGCATGGGCGGGAATGGACGTGATTGGGCACCGATAGTCAAGATATAGATCGAATTTGGTTTCGCCTGACGGTGCGTCAGGATGGCGTTTCGACACGATCTCGGCCTCGCGCAGCAGCATGGAACGAACGGTCTGCCTCAATTCGGCTCGCTCGGCGAGGTCCTCCGCAAGGATATCCGAGGCCCCCTTCAATGCATCGGCCGTGGTATGCACGTCGAGAGCTGGATTGACAAAGGGCATTGCCAGAGCGGTAAGGTCGACGGCAGGAGAATGGTCGACGTTGAACTCCAAAATGTATACGGCAAGTGGCTCCAGACCACGTTCCCGGGCAATTGTCGCGCGCGTTCGCCGTTTGGGTTTGTAGGGGAGGTAAAGGTCTTCGAGCGCTGTCTTACTGATACAGTCCGTAATCGCCCGTTCCAAGTCTGCGGTAAGTTTTCCCTGTTCCCGAATGGATGCCAGGACAGTTTGTTTGCGTTCCTCAAGTTCGGTAAGGTAGTCGTAGCGATCCTTCAGCGTGCGAAGAACAACTTCGTCCAATTCGCCCGTTCGCTCTTTTCGATAGCGGGCGATGAATGGAATGGTGCCACCTTCGGCGAGAAGATCCAACGTATTGCTTACCTGCCACGGCTTGAGATTCAACTCGGACGAGAGAAGAGCGGAGATGTCTATCATTCTAGGTTGGTACGTCAGGTTATGAGAGTGCAATGCCGACAACGACGGTCATCGCCGTAGTTTTGAGGATCGCGAAACTATATGGCAGACAGGAATTGCATGGAACGGAAGAGACAAGAAGTTTTCAACGTTGAGGACAGAGCTCGAGCCATAACGCTTGTTGTTATGGACGTTGACGGAACACTCACGGATGGGGCCATGTATTACTCTGCCAATGGTGAAGAACTCAAGCGGTTTTCCACACGTGACGGCATGGGCATCACGTTGCTGCGTAAAAGCGCAATCGAGGCAGCCATCATTACCAGCGAAAACAGCACGATCGTTTCGCGAAGGGCCGAGAAACTTGCCATCCAACACGTGATTTTGGGATGTCACGACAAAACAACTGCACTCAGGGACCTATCCGAACGTCTGTCCATACCCCTTGATTGCATTGCGTATATTGGCGATGATGTGAATGATGCTCCAGTTATGACCATCGTTGGGCTGTCTGCCTGCCCGGCAGATGCCGTCGAAGCTGTGAAGGAAGGAAGTCACATCGTATTGGAGTCAAAGGGTGGAAACGGTGCCGTACGTGAATTTTGCGAGCGCATTCTCGTTGCACAGGGCAAACCCGTGACCTTACATGAGAATTGGTAACGAACAATCATTCCAGGAGGACGATGATGAGCACAAACCATGAAGACAACTACACAAAAGGGTTTCTCCTTGGTGCCTTGGTTGGCGGGGCAGTAGGCGCTGTTGTAGCGCTTTTGTTCGCACCCAAAAGTGGTAGGGAGCTACGCAGGGATATTGCCGACCGTGGCGAAGAACTCTATGGTAAGGCACAAGATTTGCTGAATCGCGGCAAGGAAGAATCGGTTGACGTTGTCAATGAAGGACGTTTGGCGGCCGACAGAATCGTTACGTCTGCACGGTCGCAAGCCGATGCATTGATGTCCAATGCCGAGCAGGTCCTCCGTGATGCCAAGGCCCGCGCAAGTACCTTGCGGGACAATGTTGCCGCTGGAGCTGGGCGTGTAGCCGATGCTGCAAAGGCTGGTGCGGATGCGTTTCGGTCGGAAATGGACTAAGCGACGCCATGGATCCATTTCTGCTGGTCTTTGCATGTCTGGCCTTGGCTGCGTTTACTGTGTTGTGCATTATAGCCGCCATGGCCATCAGAAACCTGACGAGGCAACTTGACATTGTTGTGTCCACCACGCAGCGCGCGGCGGCGGACCTGCAAACGCTGCGGGCCGAAATTGCGCCAGTCCTGACCGAGGCCACAAGCCTACTCACGCAGTTAAAGGCCACAACGGCGAATGCGGATGCCCAGCTAACGTCGTTGGGACGCAGCGCTGACGCGATTGCGGGAATCGTCGGTGATGTTCGGGCCCTTGAATCCCGTCTTCTGCAGCGCCTTGGGCCGCCGCTCGAACAGGCTGCCGGCATCGTGGCCGGCGTGACCAAAGGTCTTACAACGTTCATACAACGCCTGGTTCGGTAACCAGGCGTTTGTCGTTGAACGGTTCATTTCTTTGATGTACGGAGTGCCTTTTCAACGTCAACAGAGGACGCCATGACAACTCGTTGCATCGGGGCATACTCTGTATCGCTGCTCCGCACCAATCCTTCCACGGACGCGATCTTCTTGAGCGATTCCACGCCAGCCGGAGTGCTGGCATAGGCCAGCAATGCCTTGATGATACGATCGCGCATCTCTTCGGGAAAGCCATCACGGAAGACCACAGGATCGTTCGGAATATCGGCGGTTAACTCTACGATTTTCACCTTGTTGAAGACGTCAGGGAACTGAGCCTTAACACGAGCGCGGGCGTCAAGCTGCTCACCAGTGCGTTTGTCAGGAGGGGAGTAGTACGTGGCACCGGCATCCACTTGGCCTTGATAAATCATTGTCACGACGTTGTCGTGTTTGTTTGCAAACACTTCCTCGCCAGTGCGAACGGTACGTTCGATGAGAAGCGCTTTCGGATAGATATAACCGGACGTTGACGAGGGATCGACAAAGGCAATGCGACGTCCGCGAAGATCTTCTATCGAGTTGATACCAGCATCAGCGCGAGCCAGGAGTTGGCCACGATAACTCAGTTCACCATCACGGCGCACA
>JALOMA010000251.1 GCA_025455735.1 Candidatus Kapaibacterium sp. | reverse complement strand
AAGCTGCGACTGTGGCTGTGGTGGCTGCTTCATTCATAGCTCAGAAGGTAGCAGGCCTCATATTGTTTCATTTGCATCCCCTCTGGCAGGGTTGGGGCCGACATAGGCTGCCAGGCAAGGCAGAGGCACAGGAGGTCGTAACTTTTTTTTCACACCGGCGGAGGGTCTGGTCCGTCTTCCAGTCTTTTCTGTTCTTCATGAGTCCAAAGACGAATTCGTTCTCATGCACGTTTCCAACTTCCGTCCTGTCAAGCGAGTCCAGGATTGCGTCCGTATTCTTGCCGAAGTGCGAACACAGCTACCCGCTCGGCTGGTATTGGTAGGGGATGGGCCCGATCGGAGCGATACCGAACGTCTAGCACGTGAACTTGGCGTTAGCGACTACGTTCGATTCCTCGGCAAGCAGTCCGCACTTCCGGAGATCCTGAGTATGGCCGATGTCTTTCTGTTGCCTAGCCAGCAAGAGAGTTTCGGTTTGAGCGCTCTTGAAGCCATGAGCTGTGGAGTTCCTGTCGTAGCGACCAACATTGGTGGCATCGCAGAAGTCGTTCGGCACGGTGAAACGGGTTACGTTGCAGAATTGGGCGACGTACGACGCATGGCGAAGTACTGCGTGGAGTTGCTTACGCAACCGAAAAAACTGCAGGCCTTCCGTGAAGCGTCGCGACAACGGGCCGTAGACGTCTACGACATTAACCTGATCGTCCCGATGTATGAAGAAATTTATCACCAAGCACGCTCCGCCATGCCATCATCCACCGTTCTTGAGAACCGCCCATGAATGCCCTGGATTTCCTCGCCAACAGGTACAACGATTCCCTTCAGGAGCTCACCACCTTCCTGGCTATCCCAAGCGTTAGTACGGACGTAGCGTCGGCCAATGACGTTTCACGATGTGCGGTCTGGCTTGCCGATCACATCCGGCACACAGGCTTCCCGGACGTACGCATCATAGAAACCGCCGGGCATCCCATTGTGTATGCTGAAGATCTCTCGGCTGGACCTGAAAAGCCAACGGTACTCTTCTACGGACATTATGATGTTCAACCCGTTGACCCGTTGCACTTGTGGACGAATCCACCATTTGAACCAACAATTCGCGATGGGAAGGTTTTCGCACGTGGGGCCACGGACGACAAAGGCCAGGTCTTCCTCCACATCAAAGCGTTGGAGGCCTTGAGAGCAACGACTGGATCCCTACCCCTCAACGTGAAGTTGCTTATTGAGGGGGAAGAAGAAATTGGAAGCCCCAACTTGGCACCATTTGTAGAGAACAATGCTACAATGCTTCAGTGTGATGCCATTGTGGTGTCTGATACTCCAATGATGGCGCCTGGGATACCCTCTCTTGTCTACGGACTTCGCGGACTTGCCTATCTCCAAATTGACGTCACTGGTCCGAACCGCGATCTACACTCTGGCTCGTATGGTGGCGCGGTCAACAATCCACTGAATGCTCTGGCACACATCATCGCACAACTCAAGGACGAACACGGCCGCATCCGCATCCCTGGATTCTATGATGATGTTCTCGAACTATCTCTGGTCGAACGCGAAGAGCTTGCGGCCTTGGGGTATGACGATACCGTGCTGATGAATGACGTTGGAACCACGAGCCTCTTTGGCGAGCAGGGGTATACCACGCCTGAGCGACTCTGGGCGCGACCAACACTCGACGTCAATGGTCTTCTGGGAGGATTCACGGGCGAAGGAGCCAAAACGGTTCTTCCGTCCAAGGCCATGGCGAAGATATCCATGCGTCTTGTGCCCCACCAACGCACAGCGGACATTGCCGCCAAGTTCCAAGCATACGTCGAAACGCTCGTGCCGCCAGGCATTACCGTGACGGTACGTGACCTTCATGGCGCAGACCCCGTTCTTGTGCCAAGGGATACCCCCGCAATGCACGCTGCCGTTCGAGCTCTCGAGGCAACCTTTGGCCAGACGTGCCGATTTACCCGCGAAGGAGGGTCCATTCCCGTTGTTCTGCTCTTTGACACCGTTCTGAAATCTCCAACTGTTCTCATGGGTTTCGGCCTCAACAACGAAAACGCCCACTCGCCAGACGAACATTTCAGCTTGGAGAACTTCCGACATGGTATGGACGCCGCTGTTCGGTTCTACCAGGACTTTGGAACCATCACCCCATGACGACGCGTCGAGCAGAGGTGCTTCTCTTGACCGTGACCATCCTTTGGGGTGGCACCTTTGCGCTTGTCAAGGATAGTGTCGATGACATTTCGCCATCGGCCTTTGTTTTTCTGCGGTTTGCCCTAGCAGCACTCATGACGGCAGTAATCTGGCCTTCGTCATGGCGGGCAATGCGGCAACCGCTTGTGGGTCGCGGTTTAGTCATCGGAGCCGTCTACGCAGGCGGATTTCTGCTTCAAACCATTGGCCTGACGGAGTCTTCAGCCTCGGGATCGGCATTTATCACGTCTACCAGTGTGGTGTTCGTACCAATTGTGTCTTGGCTACTGTGGAAGCGCCGGATTTCTGGTATTCATGGCGTCAGTATTGCTGTCGTTGTCCTTGGGCTCGGCCTTTTCACTCGGCCAGACCTCAATGGTTTCGTTGTGGGTGACGTACTCACGTTGGCAAGTGCGGGCATGTGGGGTCTGTACATTGTTCTTTTGGATCGCTGGGCGTCTGCCGAGGTGATTCGGCGCGACGAGCAACATGCCCTGGTTCTTCTGCAGTTCCTTGTCACCGTCGCTTTTTCCGCAATTGGTGGCATCCTTACCATGAAGACAGTTCCAACCATACAGATACCACCGCAAAACGTTCTGTGGGCCCTTGGTTACTGCAGTTTGGTAGCAACAGTTCTTGCCACTACGATTCAAACGCGGTATCAATCGTACACCCACCCAGTTCGGGCTGGTTTGATCTTCTCCATCGAGCCGATATCAGCCGCCATCCTTGCGGTTTTCGTTTTTCAGGAGCATTGGGCCATGCACCATACGATTGGAGCCATTGTTCTCTTTTGTGGCGTCATTCTATCGGACCTCTATTCCTTCTTAAGAACATCGTCATCAACATGACCAAACGAGAGCAACGATCCACAATCCTTGAAGCCCGCGCGTCCCTCTCGGACGCTGATCGAGCTTTTTTTGATCGATTGATATTCGAACAAGCGCACAAACTGCGCGTGTTCCAGCTGGCAGCAACAATCCACGTTTATCGCAATCGCATGCACGAAGTTGAAACCATGCCCTTCCTAGAGTATGCGTGGAGTACTGGAAAGGACGTCTATGTCCCCGTTGTTCCGCCAGGATCTTCGACTATGATCAGTGTACGCGTTACGTATGCGACACACTGGACGGAGGGTAGCTACGGAATCCCTGTTCCCGCTGAGTATTCTCACGAAGACATTGCCGATGCGTCACACTTCGATGCTTCAACGTGCATCCTGGTACCTATGGTAGGTTTTGATCGACAGTGCAATCGACTTGGCTACGGAAAGGGATTTTATGATCGGTTTCTACAGTCAATACCCTTGGCACCAACAATTGGTTTGGCCTATGAGTGTCAGCGATGCGATACGGTGCCAACCGAGGCGCACGACGTCCG
>JALOMA010000250.1 GCA_025455735.1 Candidatus Kapaibacterium sp. | reverse complement strand
CGTTACAGCACCGACGAGCGATGGCTGTTGCCTCACTTCGAAAAAATGCTGTACGATCAGGCCATGCTCATGATGGCCTATACGGAGGGATGGCGACAAACCCACGACGAGCTCTATCACCGAACGGTATTGGAGATCGCAGCCTTTCTTGAACGCGACATGACGTCGCCCACTGGTGCCTTCATCAGTGCCCTCGATGCTGATGCCGGTGGCGTAGAAGGCCAATCCTATGTTTGGGAATGGTCCGAGTTGGTGGATGAATCCCTGATACCAGCGGATGTAGCAAAACGATTTGGGGCACGGCCCGAAGGCAACTTCCATGACGAAGCCACGGGCAACCCCGTACGGGAAAACATCCTGCATCTCCAGCGTGCCGATGTGCGCGAAGCCCTTGCCGATGCCCGTTGGGAGCCCTGCCGACAACGACTATTGGAAAGGCGCTCGTCGCGCGTCCAACCCAGTGCCGACGACAAGGTGCTCTGCGATTGGAATGGCCTTGCCATTGCTGCACTGGCAAGGGCCGGTGGCTTTATGGGCGAACCTCAGCTTGTTGCCATGGCCGTCCGCGCGTGGAAGGCCACCCTTACGGGTGCCACGGACGAAACCGGAGCGCTCCGCCATGGCTTTCGCCATGGCGTACTGGCCTCGCATGCCATGCTGGATGATTATGCAGCGCTCGCTTGGGCAGCTACCGAGCTGGCAGAAGCTACCAGCGACGACGCGTGGCTGCAAGAAGCAAGCACCCTCTGCGATGCCATCAAGACGCACTTCCTTGGTGAATACGGCGAGGCCTACACGGCAGCCGCCACGGCAGACGACCTGATTGTACGCCAACGTAGTGACTATGACAGTGCCTATCCCTCTGGGGCCAGCATGGCGGCGCAGGCTTGCTGGAGGCTCTTCGCTCTCACAGGAGAATACCGCTGGCATGCCATGGCAAGCACCATTGTCGAGGCTCAGGGTGCCCTCATTACCAGGGCACCTGCAGGATTCTGTATGGCCCTCCTCGTGGCCGATAGCCTTCGGCGTGCGCCCCTGTCGGTGGACGTATCCGGCGACAATGCCCTGGAACTGCGGCGCGCGCTGCGCGCGCGCCTACCGGACGACGCAGTGATACGCATACGGCGCCAAGGGCCGAAGGGAATCACGATATGTTTGGGCACCATGTGCCAGGGCCCCTTTCCCGACGTTGACGAAGCGTTGAAGGTTTTGGAGCAAGGCCCATGACCTGGTTCCTGTACGCAATGTACATTACCGAACTGATGAGCATCTGGCAGGTCTTTGCCATCGGTTCGTTTGGATTGCCGCCAGCAGAATTCGTCATGATTCTGTTTTTGCTGCTCTACGTTCCATATCGATATGTATGGTTGGGAAAGCCGCTGCGTGTGCCAAACAACGCCCAACTCGGCATGATGGTCGCGCTGCTGGCGTCGATGCTCTTTGTTGGGATTGGACCACTCATTGACGGCTATCAGACGATGAGTCTGCAGTCCATTAAGACCCTTGCCCATTTCGGATTCATCTGGGCATTTGCCGCCATTGTGCTTTGCAGTGACGTTTCCGTGGAGCAATGGCGTAGCGTACTGAGGTTGCATCTCTCCATCGGAATGGCCGTGTGCCTGTATGGTCTGTATCAGATACCGGCGCGCACAATGGACCTACCATTGGCCTGGCTGGAGATTACCAATGCGGGATTCAAGGCCCATGTGGAGAATGAACCCGAGCTTGGCCAGTTGGCACTGCGATTTGCGGAGTTCTATCGTGCAACGTCGATCTTTCCCGAGCCGTCAGCCCTTGGAAGTTATGCTGCCAACCTCGTTTTCCTGAACGTTATCCCTTGGGCGCGATCAGGTACGGGTTTCCTCAAGACGTCCTGGGCGCGTGTCACATCGGTTGTGCTTGCACTCCTGGCGTTGTTCGCAGCCTTTTCCATGACGGGTATTTTGTTGTTGTGTGTAGGGTCCGCCTTTGTGTTGTTGCGATACCGCAAAAAGCTCTTTGGCACATTAGGTGTCATCGTACTGGTCTTTGCCGTTGGTCTGCCAATCATTGACAGCTATATCAATTGGCACTTCAACGTCTCGGTTCTCGAGCTATTTGCAGTTCGGATTGAGTCGATCTTCTCTGGCGAGGCCTTTGAGAACGTTGGTGGGGGAGTGGATGGTGAGTCGGCGAACATGCGCGCCGACGATTTCACCATTGCCTACAAGATGTGGTTGGAGAACCCTTTGTTTGGTGTCGGACCTGGCAATACGGAGCATTCGTTTTTTGCCCGCAATCACAACACCATAACGATGTCCAATGTCTATGCGGGAACATTGGCCGAGTATGGCCCGATAACGTTGTTTGTTCTGTTATGTATGTACGGCATCAACATGGCCACGGCATATTGGTATGAACGTCGCTGGACGGTGTTGGGTGGGCGTGAAAGGAATCCCCAGCTGGACGATCTGATTGCCTGCCTACCTGTTGCCGCGGCATTGGTTATTTTTGTGGGTCTAACGGGCAATCAGCTCATTTCTGCATCCTACTGGCTACGGTATTTGCCCGTTCTGGCGGGAATAGAATTGGTTCGAAGGGCCTTAGGAACCTCCACCGTAGTCGAAATCTATCTTGTGCGTCGCCCCTGGCGTGCCATTCTGAACGCTTCCCAACCAGAAACTCCGCTTCATGGCTCGAATCATTGACGGAAAGGCAATCGCTGCCGACGTACGTGCCCGCATCGCCGAGGGTGTCTTGGCAATTCGCTCGCGCTCGACGCTGCATCCCCACCTTGCCCTGCTTCTGGTGGGCGATGACCCTGCCTCCCATGTCTACGTGCGCAATAAAGGAAAGGCATGCGAAGAAGTGGGCATGAAGTCCACGATCGTCCGACTGCCAGCCACTGCTACCGAAGCAGAGGTCCTGGCTTGCGTTGACGCATGGAACACCGATCCCTCCGTGCATGGAATTCTTGTTCAGTTACCGCTGCCCCGTCATATCAGCGAACAGAACGTCATTCTTGCAATTAATCCGGACAAGGATGTGGATGGCTTCCATCCCATCAATGCAGGACGATTGCTTATTGGCTCGCCTGGTTTTGTGCCATGCACTCCAGCGGGTATTCTGGAATTGCTACGCGTTGCCAATGTAGAAACGTCGGGCAAGCATGCCGTTGTTGTCGGAAGGTCCAACATTGTTGGCAAACCCATTGCCACGTTGCTTGCCCAGAAACGGCCCCAAGGAAACGCTACCGTGACGCTTTGTCACACAGGAACGGTTGACCTGGCACGTTACACACGTTCTGCCGACATTATCATCGCTGCCGTGGGCGTCGCCGGTCTCATTACGGCCGATCACGTCAAACCCGGTGTTACCGTCATCGACGTCGGGATGAATCGTGTTGAAAAACCAGAAGGGGGGACACGCCTCGTTGGAGATGTAGACTTCGCTGCTGTCGAGCCCCTTGCCTCTGCCATCACGCCCGTGCCAGGCGGTGTGGGCCCCATGACCATTGCCATGCTACTGTCCAATACCCTGCACGCTGCCCAACGAACGAGCCTATGAAACAGGACAGATTGGACGTATTGCACGTCGACGATG
>JALOMA010000249.1 GCA_025455735.1 Candidatus Kapaibacterium sp. | reverse complement strand
GCACGGTGGAGATGCGGTTCTTTAGACTGGTAACAGGCATGGAATGAATGTTCATGGTATCTCCAGTTGTCAAAGAACACGGTACAGAAATTAGAGTCCCGCCAACGTCAGCATTCCGCAGCCGAAGGCTTTGCTATGGCCAATGCCCATCCGCAGCGCTTCATGGAATACCGAACGGTCCTCCACGCGTAGGTGACCGTCAAATGCCACCGACCGGAAGGCGATGCGACCGACGTCGTCATTGTGCCGACGCCCCTTGCGAAACCGATCTTCGGAGACAAGTGCACCAAGAACGGAAAACCCACACCGACTTCCCTGACGCGATAGCCATAAGAGCTGGTCCGCTGGACCACTCAGCGCATACCGCTTGCCTTCTCTCGTTACGGTTGGATTCCCCGTTAAACGGAATCTGTATACGCCACCCGCCTTGACGTTCTCCGTGCGTAAAGGGCGAGTCTCTACGGTTGCCAGATAGTCGGGATATCGATCGCGTACATTGCTGTAGTTCAACGGCTGTTCGTGGGCTACAAGAATGGATTGTATGCGCGTATCGGAGGGTTCCAGACGCCATAACACCCGTTCGCCTGCCGATGCACGCATGAGCGTCGCATGCATCGAATACGGGTCCGATAGGTCCCGGCGCACCTGGCTACTGCGCATATCGAGGAGTACTCTGCTGATATTCATGGTATCACCTCCCCTTCTGGCGCGGACGTCGTCTCGTACGTGCAGTACCGAATTCCAAAACGGCGCTCGGCAAAGGTCCCCAACGGTACGTCCCGACGTTCAACGGATCGATCGGACCGTGGCCCTTCAATCACGACGGTCATAACGGTCGTTTCGCATCCATGAACGATAGGTGGACAGGTAATGAGGGCCGTTCGTAGGTCATCATCCGATAGCGCTATCTCCATCGAAGGCATCGCCACGGGTAATGAAGGCACGTAGGATTTTCGGCCAAGGCAGAGAGGCCAGCGGGGGTCGGCGAGCGCGGCGTGAACATCTTCCAGTACAACACGATCGCCATGCATTGCTACGAGGAACGCCGCGTCTGCAAGGTAGGAGCGCCAGGTCTGCGAGGTATCGTCCCCTCTACTTGGCACAACCTTTCGCGACATGCGCGCCGTCTGATAGTCAACACCCTGCACACCCCTACGGTCCACGCGTACGCCCATCGTCAATGCTGCCAGATGCGACACATCGAGCGCACGATCGATTCCCATAGCACAGGCAATCAGTCCTACGACGCCACTTTTCGTGGGATCGGATTCCGTGTCTCGAAGGTCAAAGCGTCCGCGCGTACCCCACGACTGCATCGGGCCGACCAGTCGAAAGAGAAGCGTTGGCATTATTGACCTCCCAGAGCTGCACGGGCTTTGTCGACGGTCGAAGCAATCAGAGCGTCAAGCGTCTGTGCTGGTATTTCTTCGCCAGTAAGGTCGAGATCATCCAAGGAGTCAGCAAGCCCGTAGGCTGCAACGAGTTTCGCCCGGTAGTTCTTGAGCTGTTCCACGGACTGTGCAGTAACCGACGTTCCAGCGGCCGCACGAACCGGCGTTTCGAATGCATTCGCAAGGCTGTGGGGCACACCCTTGGTACGGACGGAAAATCCAACGTATCCCGGGGCCTGATGAGCGGCAAACGTATTCTGCTTTCCTGATGGACGGGCATGCACTGCAGCATCAAGGAATGCACGTAACCCCTCCAGTGCAAGATCCATGTCGCCACCAAGATTATCGGCCAGCATCCGTAGATCAATGACGCCATAACGGTAGTAACAGGCACTGCTGAATTCAACAGTTCCCAACATGCCGGCACCGGAATCATCATTGGATTGTAAATCATCAACTGCCGTGAAAAAATCAAATTCACGTTCGATGCGATGCGTGCTCAATGCATGTGCTATTTGACAGGCCGCATCGCGAGAGATATCGGGCGAGTCGGCCACCATGCGGCCGAACAACGCTATGTCTACGGCTCTTCCACCATCAAGCGCTGCACTAATTTCGATGCCGACTTCTTTGGGGAGTTTATCCTTGGCATCTTGTTTGGATTGTTTGGCCGACTTCTTCCCACCTTCTTTTGGTGCTTCTTCGGCCCCGCTGGCGCTCACAAGAACGTCCCAGTGGCTATTGATAATGTCGGCAATACGGTTGATTTCTCCGTGACCAAGGAACAGCAGATATTGGCTGCGATTGTCCTCGAACTTTAGCTTGACGCTTGCCAATGCCGTGGCGGCCGCCTGCCGAGCAGCGTCGATATTTCTGCCCTGCGACTCCAATCGTGATGCAATTGCGTCCACAACGCGTGTTGTCCGAACACCACGCACGTCAGGTGATAGAAGGTCATGTTCTGCTACATACGTACGCATGGCTCGCTTCAGGCATTGGGAGCTGATGCGTCCGCGTACAGCTTGTCCAAAGACAGCATCCTTGGGACTACCAGAGTCATCGCGGTTCAGATTGGATGGTGCATAGTTCTGCAGGATGTGGAATTCTACGAGGGCTTTGGATTGATTCATGATTGTTCTCCTTCGGATGGTTGTGATGGTTGGTTTCTTGCGTCGTCGTTTGGTTCGTGTGCAGCATAGAAGGACTTCGCCCATCGCAACTGCGTTCTGCGCAAGGGATCAGTCCAGTGTTGAAGGTCCTTTAATAAAACGGCGTAACTGATCGCAACACCCTTTGATCGCACATAGGATACCAGTGTGCCCAGTCGGGATGGAAGCTGTTCCAGGTCTGAGTCAAGAACAGCAAGAAAACGGCGTTCAATACTCGGCGACTCGTCGCTGAGCTTAAAGAGGAGGCGAACGGAGAAGCCCATATCGCGATCCGTTTCGCCGTCGTCATCGGCCTCTACCTTGGGAAGAATAATGTCATTATCACGTGCCATCAATCCAGCAACAATGTAGAATGCAGCGCGCTCGCTTTGATAGGCATCTGGATGAATCCAGGGCTCAACCACGGAGATACTCTCTATGTGTTCACCCGGCCGAAAGGCTAGTCCTCGACGCAGTTTGGCGCGTGCTGGCCTGTCCAGTTCTGCCATTCTCCTGACAAACGTTCTGGCAAATGCGAATCGACTCATTCGGCATACTCCCGAAATGGTTTGAGAATGTGATACATGTCGTGGAGAAACTTTCTTTCCGCTTGAGCAATGGCTTTGAGATTGCGTGCATTTCGCCCTACTTGCTGCACTGTGGTCTGCCAGGATTGCCTAGCAGCCTCGTGCATGGATTCAATCATGGCCACTTTGTCGTCCTCACCTTCGGCACGCGCCAAGTAGCCGTAGAAAAGCTGGTCCATCGTAGCCCAGAACTCTCTATCTGCTCCGATGCTTCGTGCCAGTCGTCGTGCCGCGTCGGGATCTGCAGACTGTTCGTCATACTTCAAAAGATTTTTCGCGAGAATATATCCCGCAACAGACAGCGCCGAGCCAATGTCTTCGGCCGTTTTCACAACGTCCAATATTCCCTGTCCATGACGCTCAGCATCCAACGCAGCAGGACCAAGAACAAAAGCGCTATCGACAACGAGGTCGACCTTGGATTTATCGTTGATTTGCCCGACAACTCGGAGACCGCGGA
>JALOMA010000053.1 GCA_025455735.1 Candidatus Kapaibacterium sp. | reverse complement strand
GCCGGGAACGAATAACGAGCTACCACATGTTATCCGTCTCGTTCCGTTGCTGCACACCGGGACACTCCTGAACAACGAGACAATCATGGAAAGACAGTGCGAACGCCGGCCATTGGTCGGCGATCGTACTCGGCCTCACAAGGGTGCAGACTTGTGGGGCCTTTTTTTTTGCCTACCCCCGCACTTCATTCGCGTGTTTGCCCGTGGGGGTAGTGGTGACATCTACTGCGTAGATGCCCTCTGATACGATTCGGCAACAAGGTCGATCATTTCCTGAACGATTTCGTCCTCGTGTGTAATACGCATCACAATTTGCCATCGATGGGCCGACGCTTTACGATGACTGTGGATGAACGGCCCCTCCACAGGCCGATCCAAAACACACCACACGTCAAGGAGCTTTGTCAAGGGGCCTAGTACAAGAAAGCTCTTCCCAGCCGGAGAGTATAGGGTAACCGCTTTCGCACTTGTAGTAATCGTAAATGATCCAAGATGTTCGATACGGCGCAACACAGCATCAAAGGCTTCCCGTACATGCGGAGCACTGCGGTCGAAGATGATGTCCAAAGGTACCGTCACACACTGATGTGATTGATGCTTACGTGCAAAGGACTTTCGGCATAATGGACATGTATACATGAAATGTCACCACGATTGAACACGTAGAACCTTGGCCTTGCAAGCTTCTTTGAGTGCCTTTGGGCTGCGCACGGCAAGAACATCGGCCCAACCGACAATCCAAGACACCAGTTCCGGAGAAAGTGGGGCTGTAAGACGCATCTCCAAAGCGCCACTGCGAAGCACACGGAACTCCTGCGACGGATGCCACCGTCGGGACACAAAAAACGCCGCCGCCGACGCGTCGATATGCAGGCGAATGGCAACGGCCTCGCCATCGTAGACGCCAAATCGGCGTGAACGATACTGTTCGGTGTCAAACTGGTGTAAGGGCTCCGTGACATCGTTGGCACGCTCGACGTGATCAATTCTGTCGGCCGCTAGCGAAATGTATCGCTTATACTTTGGATGCCATGCCGCTACATAAAGCCTACCTGCGTGATCGATAAGGCGACAGAAGCTCACCACGAAGGTCTTCGACTCCGTAGACTTGATTGATCGATATGTCACACGATCCCAGTGTGGGTCCACAATGGCATCAATGATTCTGTCCAGAACTCGATCGTCCACGACATTAATGTAGCGTCCCGGTGAGACATCAGCCGTCAGTTCTGCATCAATGAACAACGTCCCCGGGGCAAGCTTCTCCAGTTTGGCTCGCAACTTCTCTAATTCGTGTTCTACACGAGTGTTGCGTAAGCTGGAAAGAAGGCCCTTTACCACATGCAGAAGTAGGATTTCGTTCCTCGATACTGACAATGCTCCAAGCGCACGGAATGTTGCCGGTATTGACCAGAGAACATCTCTCCCCTCGCGCTTGTCG
Source organism: Candidatus Kapaibacterium sp. (assembly GCA_025455735.1). GTDB lineage: Bacteria > Bacteroidota > Ignavibacteria > Kapaibacteriales > Kapaibacteriaceae > JALHPC01. Next base: position 11,675 of record JALOMA010000053.1, on the reverse strand, counting down.
GTGATTGGGATGCCAGCCCGATTCATTGTCTGGATATCGCGTTGGATCTGCCGTAGCGAAACAGGCTTGGCACTATCCTCCAGAGCAATTTCGAGCAGTTCAGTGGTGGTTCGTGGCCGTATGGACAAGGCCTGCACCATCCTGAGCATACGTGTTAGCTGATGTGACATGGCTGCGACATGTGTGCTTTGCTGGAACAATCGGGCGCCAAACGACATGATACGTCGTCTGGCATCGGAATTTAGCACACGGCACGGGCATAAGCGAGAGGCATTGTGAGGTAGAGGGGCATCTGCGGTTCGTGATGCCGAGAGTCTATTCCTCCAGAGTCATCAAAAGGCATGAACAAAAGACAAACACCCCGAGGTTTTTGGGAAACCACGGGGTGTTGTGTTTTACGTGACGAGCCGTTACTAAACGTCCAGGTTGCGCACATACTGTGCATTGCGTTCAATGAACTCCCTGCGAGGTTCTACTTTCTCGCCCATCAGTGTGTCGAACACGTGGGTAGCTTCTGCGGCATTTTCGATGGTAACCTGTAGCAGGGTACGCGTTTCGGGATTCATGGTAGTTGCCCACAGCTGCTCAGGATTCATCTCACCAAGACCTTTGAAGCGGCTGATAACGATGCCGTCCGCTGTGGCACCTTCTTCAATGATCTCTTCAACCTCCTCTACGGCCTGTCCGCTGCGGGCAGCCTTCCGTTCGGCCTTTTCGCGGCGAATGCGGGTGATGATTTCATCGCGTTCACTTTCGTTGTAGGCGTAGTATTCCTGACGTCCCTTTTTGATCTTGAACAGCGGTGGTTGGGCGATATAGAGGCGTCCTGCGTGAATCAAGTCTGGCATGTAGTCATAGAATAACGTCAGGAGCAGCGTACGAATGTGAGAACCGTCTACGTCGGCATCAGCCATGAGAATGATCTTGCCGTAGCGGCATTTTGCGATGTCGAAGTCGTCCCCAAATCCCACGCCGATAGCCGTAAAGATTGTACGGACTTCTTCGTTTTCGAGAATCTTGCTCAAGCGTGCCTTGTGCACATTGAGGATTTTTCCTTTCAACGGCAGGATAGCCTGGAAGCGACGGTCGCGTCCCTGTTTTGCCGAACCACCTGCGGAATCACCTTCCACGAGGTACACTTCGGTGTCTTCTGGTGACCGAAGCGAACAATCGGCAAGTTTTCCAGGCAAGGTAGCACTTTCAAGGGCACTCTTCCGGCGAACCATTTCGCGACTCTTTTTGGCGGCCAACCGTGCTTCGGCGGCCAAGGTGGCCTTTTCGATGATACGCTTGGCCGTTGTTGGGTTGGCATCCAGTGCTTTGGCCAACTCTTCGTTGACGATGGACCGAACGATGCCTTCGACGTCGCCATTGCCAAGTTTCGTCTTGGTCTGACCCTCGAATTGTGGTTCTGCAACCTTGACGCTCACAATGGCCGTAAGCCCCTCTCGGAAGTCTTCACCGGTAAGGTTGACATCCTTCTTGACCAAGTTGTTCGCGCCCGCGTAGGCGTTAAGCGTCCGAGTGAGTGCCGATCGGAACCCAGAGACGTGTGTTCCGCCTTCAGCCGTATTGATGTTGTTGACGTAGCTAAGCAGGGTTTCCGAATAGTTCGAATTGTATTCGAAGCAGATATCAACAACGGTTTCAATGCCGGATTCGCTGGTATGAACGCCTTGCATGAGAACTGGCTTCATCAGAGCCGTCGTTGCAGCGTCAACGTACCGAACGAAGTCAACCAGACCGCCGCGGAACGCAAAGTCTTCCTTTTGACCATCACGTTCGTCAGCAAGCGTTATGGTGATGTCAGGGTTGAGGAAGGCCAACTCACGCAATCTGTCGCTTACCTTGTCCCAGCGAAACTCTACCGTCTTGAAGATGGAGGCATCGGGCCAAAACTGCACCTTGGTACCAGTGCGTTTTGACGTCCCTATTTCAGTCACTGGCCCTTGGGGAACGCCCATTTTGTACAGCTGCTGGTACATCTTGCCCTCGCGTTCGACGGTGACCGTCATATCGCTTGATAGAGCATTCACGCAGCTGACGCCGACACCGTGTAGACCACCTGAGACCTTGTACGTGTTCTTATCGAACTTGCCACCGGCGTGGAGTGTACACATGACCACTTCCAACGTCGATATCTTCTTTACTGGATGGGGTCCGACGGGAATACCGCGTCCATCATCGGCAACGGAACATGATCCATCCGCATGAAGGGTGATCATGATGTTTCTGCAGTATCCAGCCAAAGCTTCATCGATGGAATTGTCCACCACTTCCTGGATCAAATGGTGCAGGCCGCGTTCACCAACATCGCCGATGTACATGGCAGGGCGCTTTCGTACGGCCTCCAGGCCTTCAAGCACCTTGATACTATCTTCACTATAACTCTGTTGACCGTCCTGGATATTGTCGGACATGCGTCCTTCTCCTGGTAGTGGCCCTGTTCTTACCGGAAGGTGATTTCTCGAACCACTTCGCGGCCCAACCGGGCATTGATGGATACTCGTAGTTCTTCACGGCGTGCCGTGAGTTCAAGACGCCATACGGCGTCGGGCACGTGGATACGCAGCATACCTGCGTAGAAGCCGCGCACCTGTGTGCGTGCCGCAAGGGCTGGCCCTATCACTTCCCGCCACGTATCCGGAACACGCTCTTCATCAAGCACCGCCTGCAGGTGGTACTTGGTGATAACGTCTCCAACAAGGTCGCTAAGCGATTGTGCCATTGTTATCTACTTATTGGGTCGGCAATGGTACCGTTGTCTACGTCAAACATGGCAATATCGACACCTTCGGGAACCATGCATGCTATTGTTGGGCCTTCGGTCGTCGTGACAAAGCACTGCATGTTCATCGCAAGGACGAGACGCATGACGTGAGCGCATCGGGCTTTGTCAAGTTCGGCAAAAACATCATCCAGAAGGACAACCGGACGTTCGCCAGTGCCGTCAACCAATCGATGGCACTCGGCTAGCTTCAGCGCCACCAGCAGTGACTTATGCTGGCCTTGCGAAGCGGTTTCGCGCACCGGCCGCCCATCAATGAAGAAGCCAACGTCGTCTTTTTGTGGTCCGAACAAGGTTTGGCCTCGCCGCACTTCTGCATCGCAGAGCTTCCGCGCCGCGGCGGCCATGGCCGAAACCACGGCACCATAGTCGGCATCCGTTATAGGCCCAAGAACATCGGGCTCGTAACGCACGTCGACGCGTTCAGCATTCGCCGACACACCTGCATACGACTCTGCAACGACAGGAGCCAGTTGCATGATGGCCTCGCTTCGGCGGACGACAAGCTGGGCGCTCACGTCGACGAATTGCTCGGTCCATGACTCCAAGATCCCTGCCACCCTTGACACCTGCCCTTCGGCATCAGCCAGGAGCGCATTGCGCTGCTTGAGAATCCGGCGATGGTCGTAGAGTAAATCCCGATAGCGATGCGATGCCTGAGCCAACAGTCCATCGAGAAACGAGCGCCGATCCGCTGGGCCGCCTAGTGTGATGGACTTATGATCCGGCGAGAGCGCGACAACAGCAAGCTCTCCTATCAAGTCGCGCGCCGTTACGCCATCGCCAAGCGCTGTATCGATACGTTTCCTGCTTCCTTCACCAAACGAAATGGTGACGTGATAGGGCACGTCGCTGTCGCGTTTCGCTTGGAGGCGCATGGCGCATGCCGAGGCCCCTTTCCGAAGAAGCGAAGACTCCGGCACGGGCACAAACGATCGTGCCATCGCACACATACTGATTGCCTCCAGCACGGACGTCTTGCCGGCACCATTCGGGCCAGTGAGGATGTTCACGCCAGAAGTACACGGAACGACAGTGTGGGCATGGTTGCGCACATTGTCGAGCGTGACGGAGCGGATGATCACGCCCCGACTCCGGTTAGATTTTCACGGGCATGACGAGCATCAGAAGCGAATCCGATGCCGTACCCGGTGTAATCAACACGGCACGGACGGGCGTCGAAAACGTCATGCGGACGTTGAGATCCGGATCGTCATCTGCCGTGATATTCTTGATGGCTTCTTCGAGAAAGCGGTAGTTGAAGCCCACTTCGAAGGAGTCATGCGTGAACTCACAAGGAATCGTCTCGGTGCCTTTGCCGCCAGAGTCCTCATCCTCGGAATGTACCGACAGGATTCGATCCGTCATGCCGAAGCGTACGTGGCGGGTATTGGTATTGGCAAAGAGCGAAACACGCTTGATGGCCGACAGCACTTCACGCTGATTGACGGTCAGCGTCTTGTCGTTGTCGGACGGAATGACATTTTGATACGGAGGATACTTTTCGTCGATGATCCGGGTGGTAATCGTCTGGGCACCAACCGTGAAGCGGGCATGCGTCCGGGAAACGTCCATGACGACGTCTCCATCGATTTTCCGTAACAGCTCCACAGCGCGTGCAGGGACGATACATTCGAGATCGGTCGGGAACGGGGTCTCACCAGCTGGAACGATGACGCGGCTAAGTCGAAAGCCGTCGGTGGCCACAGCAGTGACGTCGCTGCCATTGAACTTGAAGAACACGCCCGTCATGCTGGGCCGGTATTCTTCGGTGGAAACGGCAAAGACCGTCTTGTTGGCCATGCGAGCCATGTCTTCGCGTTTGATGGAGGCCCGAGTGGACTCTGGGAAGGCAGGAATATTCACGAATTCCTGTGCATCTGTCCCCTTCATCTCATACGTCCCAGTGGGCGTCCGCACGGCAATCACATGGCTGTCTTCGTTGGCCGTAATCTCCACTGTTCCGGCTGAACCAAGCTCCTTGATGAGGTCATTGAACTGGCGTGCCGGAATGAGAAGATCGCCGTCGGCTTCCCCAGCAACAATGATGGCCAGGGAGATTGTGATCTCTTGATCGGTTGCCGTGAAGGTCAGCTCCGATCCTCGTAACGTCGCCAGCACGTGTTCCAGTACGGGCATCGTGGACTTTGTCGGAATGGCGGGAAGGACCTTCTGGAGAGCCTTTTGCAGATCGGGCAGCGCTACCGTGAACTTCATGAGGAGCGAGGGGCTGAGGGGTGAGTAATCAGCGGGTTTCGCTAATTTGACCTGCGAATCTACGAAACCCCACCCTGCCCTCCAATCTGTTGAACGCCCGTGATTCTTACGCCCTACGGCTATGACAATGCCTTTTTGATGCTGGGGGTCGGCATCTGCCTGATCGTCCTTGCCCTTACCCTGGGAGGCATTGTTCTTCCGCTTCTCGCAGCCCTTCTTGGCATCCTTCTTATTTGCTTTACGCTATGGTTCTTCCGCGATCCAGAACGTCCTCTTGTGGCCGACGCCACTGGGCCTGGCGTCGTTGTTGCACCTGCCGACGGCCAGGTTACGGAGGTCGTTTCATTGGCTCACTACCCTGCGCTGAACGGCCCAGCAACTCAGATTACCATCTTCCTATCGCCGGTCAACCTGCACGTCAATCGTTACCCCGTATCGGGAATCGTTCGGGACGTTACCTATGTACCGGGTAAATACCTCATGGCATTCAATCCAAAGGCATCCGAAGAAAACGAACGGAGCATCATCACCGTGGAGACTGCCACCGGCTTGATTGAGTTTCGCCAGATCACAGGATTCCTTGCACGCCGGATCGTCTACGATACGAAACGCGGCGATGTGGTACGTATCGGCGAACGGTTCGGAATGATGAAGTTCGGGTCCCGCATGGACATTATCGTCCCTGCATCGTATTCCGTGGACGTTCGCGTTGGTCAGCGCACTCGCAGTGCTTTCACCATCATAGCCCGTCCCGGCACTCTCACGGCCTAATTCATGCGCGTTACCCGTTCCGTCATACCCAATCTATTTACTCTCGCCAATCTGTTCTGCGGCTTCGCAGCCATTGTCGCCGCTGTCGAACATCGCCCACTGGACGCTGCCTTGTTCATCCTGGGATCTGGTGTTTTTGACATGCTCGATGGAATCGTTGCCCGCATCACGCACAGTACGTCCGAGTTTGGCGTGGAACTCGATTCATTGTGTGATGCCGTCAGTTTCGGTGTGGCACCAGGCATGCTTCTGTACGTAGAATTCTTTTCGGCTTGGCACCAGTGGGGCCTCTTGTTGGCTTCGTTGCCCGCCTTGGCTGGCGTCCTGCGTCTGGCACGATTCAACGTGCAACTCACGAGCATGGAAGACAAACTCTACTTTCGGGGAATGCCCATTCCGGCCGGAGCGTTCACTATCGTTAGCTATATCGTCTTCTGGTACCTTCCCTTGGAAAGGGGCCTTGCCCCAATGGGGCTCCATCTTCCGGCCACAATCGTTCCATGGCTGACGACTGCCGTCACTGTTCTCACTGCTGGGGCTATGGTCAGCACAATCAAGTATGATAACCTGCCGCGCCCCTCAATGCGGTCCATACGTCAGCGACCCGTCGTTTTTCTCGTATTTTTGGGCGGTATCGCGGCATCGGCAATCACGGCAGGCACTGCCGTTTTTCCCTTTATGATGCTCTACATGATTGGCGGTGCCATCCGCCATGCTGTGCTGGCATTCTCTGCCGCTCGTGCAGATGCTGATGATACCCTGGAAGAACCCGACGCCGACCCATTTGAACTCTGAAGATCCTATGAAGAATTATCACGCAACCGTCACTGTCACGCTCCGGAAGGCCATCCTCGACGTGCAAGGAAAGACCGTCGAGTCCGCTTTGCATAGCCTCCACATGCCGCAACTAGGCAACGTTCGTATAGGGAAACACATCGAGTTGTCCGTGCAGGCCCCCGATGCCGATACGGCTCGCGAGGTCGTGCGGGAAGCATGCGACAAACTTCTTACGAATCCGGTCATGGAAGACTATGCCGTGAACATCACGGAAGAAGGTGCGGCATGAAATTGGGCGTGGTAACGTTCCCAGGGTCGAATTGTGACCACGACGCTCTCCATGCGGGATCCGTTCATGGGTTCGAATCCGTACGTTTATGGCACAAGGATACGTCGCTACCTTCGGGCTTGGACGTCATCGTGCTTCCAGGTGGATTTTCCTATGGCGACTATCTTCGAACAGGTGCCATTGCTCGGTTCTCGCCATTGATGGCCGAAGTGATTGCTTTTGCCAACGCTGGCGGCTTGGTGATGGGTATCTGCAATGGTTTCCAGATTCTTTGCGAAGCCGGCCTTCTGCCCGGCGCTCTGATTCGGAATGCGCATCTGGACTTCGTCTGTAGAGACGTTACGCTGCGTACGGAAACCAACAAGACGCCATTTTCGATCGCCCTTGCCGAAGGCTCGCTGCTCCGCATTCCTGTAGCCCACGGCGAGGGGCGCTATGTTGCAGCACCGGACGTCATCGAATCGATCGAAGCAAACGGCCAGGTGCTGTTTCGCTATGTCGATGTAACGGGAGCCGCCTCGGAAGCGTCGAATCCGAATGGCAGCACCAACAATATTGCCGGCATCGTCAATGCTGCCGGAAACGTCATGGGAATGATGCCCCATCCAGAGCGATATGTCGAAGCGATTGTTGGCGGTGCCGACGGCCGCGGCGTCTTCGAAAGCCTCGTGCGCCACCTGGCAGGTATTCCTGCCTGACGTCCATTTATTCATCTCCATTTTGAGGAGACAATCATGTTTGGCCTACCCGGTGGACCAGAGCTCATCATCATTCTTCTGATCATCGTGCTGCTGTTTGGCGCTCGCAAGATTCCCGATCTTATGAAGGGACTCGGCTCCGGCATTCGCGAATTCAAAAAAGCTGCAAATGGCGACCAGTCAGACGATGCCCCGAAGAAGACGGATACTCCTTCATAATCCCATGGGATCACGATCATGTTCGACGTAGGCGGCGGAGAGCTGCTGCTGATCCTTCTTGTTGTACTGATGCTGTTTGGTCCCAAGAAAATACCCGAGTTCATGCAGATGCTCGGCAAAGGGATTCGTCAGTTCAAAAAGGCACAAGAAGATCTCACGGAACAAATTCGTGACCTTTCAACCGTGGAGCCCACCGTTGCCTCCACCACGCCTCCCGTTGTTGTTGCTCCAGCTTCGGTTGTTCCACGGACGCCCCCGTTGACGGCCACTAATGAAGCATCGGCGCCTAGCGATGCGACGGCAGACGCGGACGCCGATAGCGCTGCTCCTAACCCCGAACACTGACCATGGTTTCTTACATCCACGACCGTGCCGACTTCATGGCCGGACGCACGACCGTACAAGAACGTGTCGACTTCTTTCTTTCTTCGATTGACGATCAGTCCGTGCTCAATGCCTGGCTCTTTGTTGATCGGGATCAAGCGCGTGCCGCCGCGTTGGCTGCCGATGAACGTTTTGCCGCAGGCCTGGCAAGGCCCCTCGAGGGCTGTGTTGTGGCCGTAAAGGACAACATTTCCGTGAAAGGCATGCCTATGACGTGTGCCTCTCGCATGCTGGACGGATTTACCCCTGTGTATCATGCCACGGTCATTGAACGCCTGTTGGATGCAGGAGCGATCATACTGGGCAAGACTAACATGGATGAATTCGCCATGGGATCATCCAATGAAACGTCCGCATTTGGCGCCGTTCTCAATCCCCATGATCCAAGCCGCGTTCCAGGGGGCTCCAGCGGCGGATCCGCCGTGGCCGTTGCCGCGTCCATGTGCCATGTTGCTCTGGGCTCCGACACCGGCGGCTCCATCCGTCAGCCAGCAGCGTTCTGCGGAACCGTCGGTCTCAAACCAACCTATGGCACGGTCTCCCGATATGGTTTGACGGCCTTCGCATCGTCGTTGGATCAAATTGGACCTTTCGCATCAACGGTTGACGATGCGGCACTTGTCTTCGACGTCATGGCTGGTCAGGACCCCTTGGATAGCACATCCCTTACCAGGGAGCAGCCTTCCATGGCGACAAGGCCCCCTTCCAGCATACGTGTGGGTGTAATCCCGCCAGCTACCATGGAAGGGTGCGATCGCGCAATCATTCATGCCTACCACAATGCGATAGATACACTGCGTGCCCATGGTACAAGCATCCACGAAGTTTCCTTAGGCAACACCGATGTATGGGTCCCAACATACTTCGTCCTAGCAACTGCCGAAGCGTCCAGCAATCTTTCGCGGTTTGACGGCGTTCGATATGGCTTCCGTGCCGAGCCTACGGAAGATTTGGATATGATGACGGCAACACGCACTGCCGGCTTCGGTGCAGAAGTCAAGCGGCGAATCATGCTTGGCACGTTTGTTCTTTCCGCAGGATACGTGGACGCTTACTACGGCAAAGCACAAAAGGCACGACGGTTGATATCGGATACCTATGCCGCCATGTTCGCAGATGTTGACGTCCTACTAATGCCAACTACGCCAACAACAGCCTTCCGACTCGGCGAGAAGAACAGCGATCCGGTAGCGATGTGGTTATCGGACTTGTTTACCGTTTCTGCCAACATTTCAGGCATACCGGCGGTAAGTGTTCCTACAGGTAAGGATGATCATGGCCTACCTATCGGGCTGCAAGTACAGGGTCCGTTACACGCCGACGCTCTGGTGATGGCCGTTGCTTCCTTGATCACGTCGTAAGTGTCACTTTCGCGTGACTGCCACCCGGCGTGACACTATATTGCCCATCGTCCAAGCTTTTGTAGACTCCCCCTAGGTACGATGTAACGACGGAGCTTTACCAGGGTGCTGACCATGCAACCTGCAGGTTGTAGTTTCGGAGATATCGTCTTGAGTTTGGCAGTTCTCCGGGAATTTCCGCCGGTTGGATGTCATAGAATAAGCGCACTCTCCACTCTGGATATTCCGCCAGGAATACCTCCGTCAATGATATCCAAGCCAGACCACCCGGAACCTGCCGTTTTTCGTATAGGTAGCTTGGTCCCACAGAAAAGGACACTGCGATTGGGATATCGGGATGATGAGCTCCACCAAGTTGGAAGCCAAGTAAGGCAGGGACACCGACATCGATGGATATATACTCGGCAAAACTCGAATTGATCTGATTAATAAACGAAACACCAGTTGTAATACCGCAATGTGCCGCTACGATTACCAGGGAACCAAAACGAATAAGCGGGAACGTGGATGTTATTGAAACCGCGAACGGAACACGGCTTGTTTCGTTCCTCATATCAAATTGTACAGCACCCATAGAACCCCAACCATAACCAGCTCCAACGGTAGCGGAAGGGCCATGCCATTCTTGAGCTAATTGCTGTGAACTAGGCTGGGAATAGATCGGTTCGATCGCAGCGACCAATAGAGAAGCGATTATCAATAATCCAGCAGATCTCATGGCACCCTTACTCCACTAACTGCATTACCACTTAGCACAATCGCGTTCCCAGGAGTTGCCTTTGGCCATAGTAATACAGGTTCGACGAACGTCACACCGGTGTTTACAAACAGTCGCCTTCCATTCTCTTGAACCAAAATCAAGACACGAGGATCGGTACCCGTTACAGACTCACCCATTACAAGAGCTAAAAACACATCAGCCCTTTCCGGATGAACCGTACCGCGTATAGTAGGTATCTCCACTGGTGAGTAGGCAGCGTCCGTGCGCAACCGACCCTCGTACATGGAACGATCTACCTTTGATCCATTGCGAACACGTACTACTCCTCGATCGTACGTTAGAGAAGCATCACTTGTTAAACTAGAATAAAAGTCCAGTCCATAGAACCGCAGTGGGACAGTTTGACTGACAACCTCGCCGCTGGATAAGTCAACGTAAGACGTACTATTAGTAAAGAAATATCTTCCATCCAAGGTTGTTGTAAACGTTAGTCTCGGATCAGGCAAGGCATATGGGCGCCACTTGTTCCGAATAACAATGAACCTCTGTCGAGCGATATCCACTTTCAGGAATCCAGTGTACCTGTTGGACGACCAGCTGTCGTTACCCTCCACGCCAAGTGTAAGCACCCTCTGGTCGCTATCAAAGTGGCACATTGTTGCTCTTGCCAACGTACTGTGGAGTGTATCAACGAATCCTTTCCTCAGAAGAGTAGCCCTTGGACCTGCAGTCTGAAAGACAACATTTCCCGTTCGCGCATTGAGAACGTTAAGGTAGTAGTCATACTCACGGCTATACTCCAGACATACAATGTTCTTGCTCTGTTCATCAAATATGAATGCCTCTATACGCCTCTCGTGCACAGAAAGCGTATCTCCTGTGAAGGCATCAACAACCATCATGTGCGATTTTCTTCCAACACTGTACCCTGCGACCATTGATCCGTCTGGAGAAATAGCAACAGGAGACTTCTCCACAGGAAACACCCACGATGCATGCAAGGTGTCGGCTGCTTCAGGAAGACTACCAACCGTATCAACTTCGCCACACCCCGTAACAAACATGATCGTTACAAGAAATACAACCGACTTTACTACGTACGTATACTTCATAACACTTTCCACAACGTCACCTCTTTTCGGAGTAAATTGCGTTCGTCGAAGCAAGAATTCAAAGCTTGTCGCTTCGCAAAAAGACGCTCACCTCGTTTGAGCAAGAAAAACAGAACGAATCTTGTTGTTCAGGCAATATACGCTGAATCGAATATTTGACAAGCGAGAGACAACAAAGGCACTCGCTCCTTTCGCAGGCTTTCAAGAAAGCAAATCCGAACCTGTACAACGCTTCAGATAGGCAGGATACAGATTGAGATAGTGACATTGGTAAGAGAATTATTCTTCCTCTGCATCGCATGTGTACCGGACCCCTAAAAGTTGGACACAATATTCGT
>JALOMA010000248.1 GCA_025455735.1 Candidatus Kapaibacterium sp. | reverse complement strand
GGAGCCTCATTGGGGCAGAACAACGACCACATGCCGTCTTCCTGCACACGTTTCATGAAGAGGTCGGGCGTCCACAGGGCATAAAACAAATCCCTGGCACGCAGCTCTTCGGCACCGTGATTTTTCTTGAGATCGAGAAACTCAAAAATATCGGCATGCCATGGTTCCAGGTAAATGGCAAATGCGCCCTTGCGTTTTCCGCCGCCCTGGTCTACGTATCGTGCCGTGTCATTATAGACCTTCAGCATGGGAATGATACCATTGCTGGTGCCATTGGTACCGGCGATATAACTGTGCGTTGCCCGAATGTTATGGATGCTGAGACCAATGCCACCCGCCGATTGCGAAATCTTTGCGCACTGTTTCAGGGTATCGTAAATGCCATCAATGCTGTCGTCCTTCATCGTCAACAAAAAACAGGACGACATTTGTGGCTTCGGTGTACCAGCGTTGAATAGTGTGGGCGTGGCATGGGTATACCACCGCTCGGACAACAAATTATACGTCTCCAGAATGCCATCCAGATTGTCGCCGTGAATGCCAACGGCAACACGCATCAGCATGTGTTGGGGGCGTTCAGCCACCTTTCCGTTGATACGCAGGAGATAGGACTTCTCCAGTGTCTTGAAGCCAAAGTAATCGTATCCGTAGTCGCGCTCATAAATGATGGACGAATCCAGCGTTTCGGCATGGCGCCGAATGACGTCGATCGTTTCGTCGGACAGCAGCGGAGCATGGTCGCCGGTCTTGGGGTTGACGTACGTATACAGTCGTTCCATCGTCTGCGAGAACGATTTTAGCGTCTCCTTGTGCAGGTTCGAAATGGCAATCCGGGCGGCCAGGAAGCCATACTGTGGATGCACCGTCATCATCGACGCTGCAACCTCGCTGGCAAGCTGGTCCAGCTCGACCGTTGAAACGCCATCATAGAGGCCGTCGATCACCTTTTTGGTAATCACGATGGGGTCTACGTGGTGGCGGTCCAAGCCATAGCTCAGCCGCTCGATACGGGCCGTGATTTTGTCGAACTTTACGGACTCACGGCGTCCGTCGCGTTTGATAACAAACATGATCTACTTTCAGAAAAGTCTTTGTTGGGTGCGTTCAGAAGTCCTCGTCGAGTGAGAACTCCTGCGCTTTGCTGGTATCCGAAACGCTCGACATCACACCAGCCTTCTGGTATTCCGCAACGCGCTTCTCGAAGAAATTCGTCTTGCCTTGGAGCGAAATCATATCCATGAAGTCGAAGGGATTGCTGGCGCCGTATCGTTTCGAACATCCTAGTGCCACCAACAACCGGTCGGCCACGAACTCGATGTACTGGCACATGAGCTTGGCATTCATACCGATGAGGTTCACGGGCAGCGCATCCGTCACAAATTCCTTTTCGATCTCCACTGCGTCGCAGATGATTTTTGCCACCTGTTCTTCCGGCAACTTGTTCACAACGTGTTGTGTGTACAACAGGCATGCAAAGTCACAATGCAGTCCTTCGTCACGGGAAATCAGCTCGTTACTAAAGCTTAACCCGGGCATCAATCCCCGCTTCTTAAGCCAGAAAATCGAGCAGAAACTTCCCGAAAAGAAAATACCTTCAACGGCTGCGAACGCAACCAAAAGCTCCTGGAAGGACGCTTGATCGATCCAACGTAAGGCCCATTCCGCCTTCTTCTGCACACAGGGTACCGTGTCGATGGCATTCAAAAGACGATGCTTTTCCTGGGGATCGCGCACGTACGTGTCAATCAATAGCGAGTACGTTTCGGAATGGATGTTCTCCATCATCACCTGGAAGCCGTAAAAGAACCGCGCTTCAGGATATTGAACCATGGAAAGGAAGTTTTCGGCGAGATTTTCGTTCACGATTCCATCACTTGCAGCAAAAAATGCCAGCACGTGCGAAATAAAATGGCGCTCGTCGTTCGTCAGACCTTCCCAATCCTTGAGATCGTGCGAAAGGTCAATTTCTTCCGCCGTCCAGAAACTGGCTTCAGCCTTTTTATAGAACTGCCAGATATCGTGATACTTGATGGGGAATATGACAAACCGATCCTTGTTCTCCGTCAGGAGGGGTTCGTGAACATCGGGTATTTAAGTGGACATAGGCACAGCAGGTCAGTTGTGGTTCGTTGCGGAGATACGCCCCTACCGACCGACACCACAGCCACGGCGAGGTTACACACGCCCGAGGCCGTCGTCGACATCGTAAGGGAATGGTGCAGCGAGGGAAACGATTGGCTGCACTGTTTCGAAGACGACGTGCAGCAGCAACCGCAGGACAAAACTCAGGTTCTCGCTCAACATGACAGCCGTCCAAAGGGTTCAAGTTATCCACTGTGGAAAACTGTCAGGGTTCTGGGCGATGCCTCCGGGCAAGCTCCTTGAAAACATCCGCAAACGAGATACCCCGCGCCCGTAGGCCTACGGCCATATGGTAGACGAGGTCGGCAGCCTCCGATATCACGGCAGCATCGTCCTGCATGGCAAGGGCCAAGGCCAATTCCACACCTTCCTCCCCTACCTTTTGTGCACGTCGCTGAAGGGGGCCGTGCAGCAATTGAGCGGTATAGGAGCTGGCACCAGCCTGACGTCCGCGACGCTCAATCGTGGCCTCCAAGGTTCCCAGGAAGCCTGCCAGGCCGCCCGGCCCGAAGCAGGACGTGGAGCCCGTGTGGCACGTTGGGCCAGCCGGGATGGCCTGGATGAGGAGTGCATCGGCATCGCAGTCGGCATGCATTCCGGCAACGCGCAGCGTGTTGCCACTGGTCTCGCCTTTGGTCCAAAGGCACTGCCGGGACCTGCTCCAGAACGTCACGAATCCGTCCTGTTGCGTCCGTTGAACGGCTTCGGCATTCATCATACCGAGCATCAGTATGACGCCAGTAGTGGCATCCTGGACGATGGCGGGAAGCAGTCCGGCTGCATCATAGCGTAAGGTAGAGGGGTCCATCATAGTCGTATCGCAATCCGGCGGTCTGCGGCCGCCCTTTTTACTGTGGGGATGTTCATTTCACCACGATGCAGAATGCCGGCAAGCAAGGCGGCTTGGGCACCAGCTTCCAACACATCGGCGACGTGGTGTACCGTGCCGGCCCCACCGCTGGCCACAACACCAACGGTAACCTGGGATGCCACGGCCGCGGTCAGTGCTGTATCGTAGCCCAGCCCGGTACCGTCACGGTCCATGGAAGTCAGCAAGATCTCTCCAGCACCGCGATCGGCGGCTTCGTTTGCCCAAGCTATGGTGTCGCGCCCAGTGGCCGCGCTGCCACTGCGGCTGAAAACCTGGTGACCTGCTGGCGTCCTTCGGCTGTCAATCGCCACCACGATGCACTGTTCGCCAAATGCGTCGGCACAGCTGCGAATCAGCTGTGGCGATGCAAGCGCAGCGGAATTGATGCTCACCTTGTCCGCCCCGGCTTTCAGCAGCCGCTCTACGTCGCCCACCGTGGCAACACCGCCCCCTACCGTACATGGTATGGATAGTACGGAAGCAACGGCAGAGACGACGTCCAGGAAAGCCAGACGGTTGTCCAACGTGGCCGTGATGTCCAGAAGCACCAGCTCATCGGCACCGTCGTTGGCATACCGCTCGGCCAGTTCAACGGGATCGCCGACG
>JALOMA010000052.1 GCA_025455735.1 Candidatus Kapaibacterium sp. | reverse complement strand
GCAACCTCAGTAATCAGATCATCGAACGAATCTGGCTGATGCTGAGCAAGAAGATGCATTTGCCCCTGGGACTCAATCTGGAATACTCCCAAGGTCTTTCCAGATTTCATAAGGTCAAATACTTCCGGAACATCAAGTGGGAGTTCATCGATATCAGGTACGGATTGCTCATGCCGACGAATCAACTCCATGGTTTCGCTGATACAGGCAAGCATGCGAAGGCCAAGAACGTCGAATTTTACGAGCCCCATGGCTTCTACGTCATCCTTATCGAATTGTACTACCTTGACGCCATTCGCGGATTGTTGAATTGGAGTTCGCTGCCACAGCGGCACTCTTGAGAGAATCATTCCACCCGAGTGTTGACCTAGATGTCGGGGGCGATCTTCCAGACGTTCTACCAGCTGAACCAACGTATGTAGGAGTGGTGCAGGTGGCGTAACACAGGATAACTCACCGTAATATTCGGATGGTTTTTTTGTTGTGTATCCTGGAACTGCCTTGCTTAATTGATGAACGGTATCCAAGGGCCAGCCAAGAGCCTTTGCTGCATCACGAATTGCCATACGAATGCGGTATGTGATGAGTGTTCCCGTCATGGCAGTATGATCGATACCAAAACGTTGTTCCATCCATGAAATAACTTCTGACCGTCGGTCAGAGTCAAAGTCAACATCAATATCGGGTGTTCCTTTACGCCCTCGATGGAGAAATCGCTCGAATAGGAGATTGTGCCGTAGAGGGCACACGCCAGTAATGCGGAGGAGGTAGGCAACGATGGAGTTTGCAGCCGAGCCGCGTCCGGAGCTGCGAATTCCACGTCGGCGTGATTCATCGATTACTTCCTTAACAACAAGAAAAAAATCCGAGAGCTCCAGTTCTGCGATGACACGGCACTCGTGATCCAGTTGTTCTCGTGCCCGTTTTTCCCAGGATGTTCCCTGATATCTCCGAACAAAAGCATCGTTGCATAAAGCGCGCAGTGTATCATCGGGCGAAGCTTGTGCGTTGAGCTGCGATTGCGGGGGAGTTATGTGATTGGGGAGAAGATCGAATTGTGCCTGTGAAAGAAGGCGTGCCACAGCGTCAAATGCTTCTGCATACGGCAAGAACTTACGCAGTACGGGTTCGGATTTTAGGTGTTGTTCATCATTGACCGGTCTATCGGCATGATGGTCGAATACCGTACAACCAAGACGAATACACGTCATTGCGTCATAGACGTCATAGTCGCTGGCAGTGGCATGCCGAACATCACTACCAATGATGGCTGGAACGCCAATGTTGAGGGCAACATCAACCATACGCCTAGCTGTGGCGGTGTCACCGGGCCGGCGGTGGTGGATGAGTTCCACAAATAAGGGTCCTTGACAGAGTTTCTGCAGGGTCTGCAGCCATGCGGCAAGCTCTGTTGTGTTGCGCATTCGCGCAAGTTTATGTGCCCAGCCTTCGCGCCCACCTGTGAGGACTGCTACGGAGGAATCCAAGAGCGCAAGATCCTGCAGCTCAATCATTGGGGATTCCCTGCTACGCAGATGTGCTGCTGTAAGGAGTGAACAGAGCGATGCATATCCATCCATGGAGAGGGCAATGGCAACCAAGTTGCCATAGTTGGCCAGCGTGAATTCTGCACCGATGACTGGGCGTAGTCCGTAGGATTGACATGCCCTTTGCAGCTTGACTGCACCATACGTGCCATTGACGTCCGTAAGACAAAGACCTCCGTGGCCAGCGGCAGCGGCAGCGGCGGCTAGCTCCAATGGCGACGAGGCCCCTTGCAAGAATGAGTAATGTGAGCGGGTATGAAGGGAGGCGAACATTAGTCAGCCAAACGTGACAAATACCAGCGATCATTCGTACGATAGAGTTCCATTATGGCGCTGTTGCACTGAACAAGGCAATACAGGCGCAGGTCATCCAAAGACCACCAGCGACGTCGTGAGGTCCATACATCCAACAGCCGGTCCACTTGGTAGTGTTGTTGACGCCAAATGAACTGTCGCGGACGTCCAAGGTCGTCCGTATGCATATCGACGTATTCATGAATTAGACGCATGGATTCATGCCCACCGTTCCACTGTAAACGCATCTTCAGCCAGATAGGCGTCGGATGCTACGACGTTAATGCGTTGCACACCGTCGGGAAAACGCCGCAGAACAGATCCAGCAACTGCAGTGATATCAGGACGAGCAGCGAAGAGTGCTAATTGTTCACCTTCCGGTGGCAGCAACACCCGTAGTGTTACGGCTACAGCAGTAGCATGTGTTGTTGGCCCAACAATGTCACGGAGAAGAATAGTAGCGATATTCCGTAGTTCACGTTGTGTTTGCAGAGGGGATTTGAGTATGCGGGAAGCACGTACAACGGTGCCAGACATCCGATTGATCGAACGAACGTCCATCTGGCAGCATCGCCGATTCTGCAATCGTTCAACAGCACGGTCTACACAGTGCAGGACAGCAGCCAGGATTGGTCCGGGCTCACGCTGCGGATCATCGAAGTGAAATGCTTCATCAATGATGGGTGGGGGTACATACCGAGCAATCGGTGCACGGTCGGTTAGAGATTGCACCATCTTGTGGAGTTGAGCGCCATCGCGGCCAAACTGTGCGCAAAGGTGGCGTTCCGTCAGCATCCGTATGTGGCCAAGAGAGGTAAGTCCAAAGAGCTCCAGGCGTTCGATGATGGCTGAATCGACACCAAGATCTGCAAGGAGATGCACAGGCCATGCCATGGCAAACGAGGACAGGTCTTCTAGCCGGGTTATTCTGCAAGAACCCTCCTGGGTTTGAATGGCTGCAAGTACGGCCGAGGTGCGGGTCTCCGCCATGGCAGATCGGACGCCAAAGGACTCAGCAAGCTGCTGCACGATATGTGGCTGACCATGATCGAACAGCACGATACCTTGACGGATGCTCTCTACAAAGGGGCTATAGGCATTACAGTGGTCCAGCACGTCGTCCCATACGGTCTGCTCAATAATTGGACGACGCTCTTCGATCACGGCTTCTGGGAACAAGGCACGCAGTCGGTCGACACGCTCGCCCACGGCCAGCCCGGCAGCGCGCAGGCCGGGTGTGCGTGCTGTGACGCGTCCGTGCGCCACAATAGCAACCTCGGCCTGCGTGCGTCGGGCCAGTCGTGCAGCAAGTGCTGCATAGTCCGGAAAGAACAGACAGCAGAGCATGGGACAGGAAGGATCAAGAGAAAAATATTAGAGCTGCTTGATGCAGGATCGAACGACACCAACGATGGCAAAATCCATGTCCGGCGTTACGGGAATATCCTTGTGCTTTTTGTTCTCCGCCCGGAGATAGGGGGCACCGTCTACCATGAGATACCGTTTTACGGTCAACTCACCGTAGACTTTTGCAATGACAATCTGTCCTGCCTTGGGCTGCAGGGCACAGTCCACAATCAACATGTCACCATCGGCAATGCCTGCACCCGTCATGGAATCACCGACGACACGGATGAAATACGTGCTATCCGGATGCTCCAGAAGCATCTCTGCAAGGTCGATCTCTCGGTCCACCGTGTCCTCGGCTACGGTAGGCGATCCTGCACTTACTCCTAAGGATAGCATGGGAATACGAATGCTCCGCTTGCGATCACTGCGACGCGCTCCTCGAAGGACGACGGGACGATCCGTGGGCTCGCCAACACCCGTCAGTAACCACGTCAAGGATATGCCATACCTGGATGCCAATGTGGCCAGGACATCGTGTGGTACCGTCGTTCGACCGGATT
Organism: Candidatus Kapaibacterium sp.; assembly: GCA_025455735.1. Lineage (GTDB taxonomy): Bacteria > Bacteroidota > Ignavibacteria > Kapaibacteriales > Kapaibacteriaceae > JALHPC01. Next base: position 9,412 of record JALOMA010000052.1, on the reverse strand, counting down.
CCCACGAATAGACCGTGACTTCCTTGACACCTACTATGCCTGCATAGACCGAAACAGACATGGTGAGGATTTCTTCGCGGGCTTGGCGATGACGCCGCCCAAGTGCCGATTTGCTCATGGCCATACCTACAGTTTGTAGAATATGCAATTCTACGAAATGTAGATACTTCGATGCAAGTGTGTGGGAAAGAAAAGTGTACTACTGATATCGTATCTTGATCCACGCGCCAATGATGGTGCGAAGGAGAATGAGCGACACCACCACCGTAGCCCCAATAGCATACCACTCTGTGATACTCCTGCGGTAGAACACGGGAAGCTCCATGACGTATCCGAGGATCGAGAGAACAATCCCAATCGCACCAGTTACAAGAAATGCAGGTACTATCCAGAGCTTTATCTCCCAGCCGCTGAGGAGTTCACCGGCTGTTACAACAAGACAACCTGTTCCGATAATCAACATCGTGGATGCAATGAGCTCCAGGCCGCCGTCAATCATCGGATAGGCGTGCACGATGTGGGTCTTCGTTACAAGAATGTGTGCCAATCGGTGGGCTAACGTCGACAGCAACAGGGATATCAATGAGAGAAAACTCAACGGGAATACCGAGCCGCTTGCCCGATAGACGAGCTCTGGTACGTCGGGGAGTACGGAAAGCCAGACGATAGCAAAGAGGCCACATAGTACAAGTGATGAGAATACTTCACCCATGGGCCACGAAAACACTGCCGCTGCAATGTCCAATATCATCGCCCCGAATAGGAACCCATACTGGTGAAAGCGCAGTCTAGGACGCAGGTCCCGGACCAAGAGAGAACAATGGACCACCGCTAGGCCAATGCTACTGATCAGCAGCGTTGGGTTTGATTGATGCCACACCACAAAGGACGCCCCCAACAACCCCAACCATGGCATGGGAGAACGGCTATACTCCTTCCAAGACGAAATGCCGGCCATCAAGGCACACATGAGAAGGAGGAAGATGCGGTTGACTGCCGTACCAAGAACAAGGGACAAAACGGTATGGCCAAGGATAATCAGGACGCATCCAGCATGAAGGGAGAGGTGCGATCGGACCGTTTTCATTCTTGAAGTATGGAGAAACGTTCCCATCCCTTTACGTCATAATGCCACCACTCCGTTGGCAAGACCTCAAATCCCGCCTGCGACATGATCTCATGAAGAATGGCACGATGCGTCCGAGCCGCTTCACTCAAACCTTCAGCACCTACATGGGCCTTCTCGGTGAAGTCGTCGTACGGTGTGCCCATATCCAACGGAGTGCCATCAAAGGTGCACAGGGTAATGTCCACTGCCGCACCACGGTTGTGACGTGATCCCTTGGAAGGATCTGCAACGTAACGTTCATCGGGCAGAATGGACCACATTAGCTTCTGAACCGACAATGGCCTGTAGGCATCAAAGACGAGGAGTCCGTAGCCACGTTGTCGGGCAAGCTCCAATGCCGACCGCAACGCAATCGCCGTTGCCTGGCGTGCCCAGAGTGTGTCAGAGGAATACAGCGTGCGACCAGTGAAGTTATTCGGTGTCGCATACCGTACATCGAAATGTAGGCCTGGTACGGCATCGGCAAGACGAACGAGAATGGTGTCGCTGGCCATTGCCATCGAACGAGTTGTTGCTGCAAACACGGCTACGAAAAGAAATACAAGACGCACAGATGCCGTCCTTGATGATGAGATCAGCTTAGCCATCAAATGGAATACAATGGCGATTGCTACCAGGCTAAACTGAAACCAAAGGTAGGAAGAATGGGCAACATGGCTGTCTCTCGGAAGCCGATCTCTCCAGTTTCGTCATCTACGCGCCAGTTGCGCGAGATGATGTTCCGCCTGTTGTAAACGTTGATGACGTCAAGATACACGGACCACGTAAGCCCGAACCACTGCGGATAGGTGGTTACACGGACGTCCAGACGATGGTAATCCGGAAGCCTGCCACGATTGAGATTGTCAAGACCTCCACGATCTGCAACCAGTTCGATACCTTTGAAGTTACGTTCGATTTCTGGACGAAGTTCACCCGTTTGAGGATCCTCACGCCGTACGATACGAGGTGTTATCCCAACAGCATCAGTCCAGGGAAAACCGCTTCCATACGTCCACGTCACAGAAAGATCCCAGTTGCTTCCAAGCCGGTAGCCGCCAGAGAGATTCAGGGCATGCCTGCGATCAAAATTGAACGGAATGATAAGTCCATCGCGATATCGGTTCGACCATGACAACGCATACGACGCAATACCGTAGAACGTGTTCTCCCCAACGATTGCGACTTTTTGAACCAAGAATTCGATACCATAAGATTCGCCCGTTGCTACATTGACCGGGAGTGCAGTCAAGGAATCTCCAATTGTTGCAATTGGAGTTGTCCATCCCTGTTCGGAGGTTGCTGGTTGGCCAGGCACACGGTCAACACGATAGACCGTTCCAGGAACAACCTGCTGTAGGATGAGATCATCAAACCATTTGTAATAAGCTTCCGCCCTGAACTGCCATTCATCCGTCAGCATTCGTTCAAAACCCAATACACCGTGAATACTGCGCTCTGCGCGGAGATTTCTTGTACTGGGATCCGTAAAGTCAAGAAATACCGATCGATCGAAGAGCTTCTCGTAGCCAGGCGACTGATAATAGACCCCCGACGATGCACGGATGGTCGTAATCTCATCAACTGCAAAGGACGCCGCAAGCCGCGGCGAGAAGTAATGTCGATTGATGTATTCGTAGTAATCGTGGCGAATTCCAGGCTGTACCGTCAACCTGTTCGTAAGCCGGATATTGTCCTGGAAATATGTTCCCAATCGTAGATACGAGATATTCGCTTCGAATTCTTCCGGGAAAGAAATTGCTCGTGGATTCGACTGCTGCACGGCACGCAGTCGGGGATCGATGTCTACTTCAAATCCTACCCCCGTCGTAATATCATCGATCATTGTTCCGAATTCAAGTCGATGATCGGGGCTTGGGCTCCATACCTGATCCAATCGAGCCGTCCATTTGGCAAACCTGAAATTGGTGTTGCCATTGATGCGATACAACGTGGGGACGTCGATACCTTCCCTACGCAACGAATCCTGGATGCGACGAAACTCCTCACGCGTTACTTCTTCTCCAGCTATGCGTTGCGACCCCCCCTGGCCGCCAAAGCTGTTCGCACCACGATTTTCATACCATGAAAAGACCGCTCTGCTCGAGAAGGTCTCCGACGGCGTATATAACCACGTTAGTCCTGCCACGGAGTTGAACGACCTGTCAACAAGCGACAAGGAATCCGCCTGAGTCCGGTTGGCTGAACTTTCGAATTGCGTATTGTCGGATGAAAACAAGCCGTTGACGTAGACTTTGTGATTCGTAGCCGGAAAAAACGTTAATCTCGCCTGGATATCGCCAAAATTTGGCAATGCTACATCACCATCAACAGCGCCACTTGCCCGCGCGATGGGGCCAGCAATGAGGTCGTAGTATGTACGACGGGTGGATAGGATATAGGAGCCCTGAAGGAACGGTAGCTTGCCTTCGGTAATGAGATTGGCATTGGTGATCGATACGTTGAGCTTCCCCGCGAAATAACCACTGTCCCTACTTCCGTCTCGGTTGTTTACATCCAGAACCGCCGATAACCTGTCTCCGTACGGTGCTGGAAAAGCACCCGTAATGAGGTTGATTTGAGAAACGGTTTCAGGATTGAACAAGGAGATGAATCCGTACAGACGATATGGATTGAATAACTCTATCCCGTCCATGAGAATGAGGTTTTGATCGGGCCCTGAGCCTCGAATCACGAGCTGGGAGGAGAAATCATTGGGCGCAGTAACACCAGGCAGTCCCTGTAAGGCCCGAAAAACGTCCTCAACAGCCCCAGCCTTGTACTTTGCTTCCTTGGGAGTGATGCTGATGACGCTTGTCCGTGTATCGGTTTGCTCCTGGCGACGTGTTGCCGTCACGATGATGTCGCCGCGATTGCGTGTATCCTCAATCAATACGATGCTGACGTCCGCCGTGTCATTCGCCCGCACCTGTACAGCCTTCTGGACTGTATCGTATCCGACGAACGTCACCCGTACTTGCACCAAACCAGGCTCGACGTCCTTGACCAGAAATCGTCCGTTTGATTGCGTGATTGCTCCACGACTTGTACCAACAAGACGCACGACTGCTCCGGCTAGAGGATCCCCCGACGCCTGCCGAACAACTCCACCCAGGGCGCCTCGATCTGCAGCATGCCCTAAAACATGGCCGAACAGGAGAGCAAAAAGACAATACACGTATTTCATAAGCTTCCTGTAACGTGTTTACACACACATTAGTGCCCGCACAACAGAAAAAGGGCTGGGGAGTACCCAACCCTTTCTCGGCAATTCTTCTGAAAGGGGCCGTGGCTCCTACTCCGTGATCCGCATCTCGACGCGTCGATTGCGTGCGCGGTTTTCATCGGAGGAGTTCGGAACAACCGGACTGCCTTCTCCCAATCCTATGGCGTCCACGCGGAATGCATCAATCCCGGCCGAGATGATGTAGGATGCCACGGCTTGCGCACGACGTTTGGAGAGATCATTGTTGTAGTCATCGGATCCTTGGTCGTCCGTATGGCCTTCAAACCGAACCTTGATTCCGGCATTTGCGCGCAGGAGCTCTACAACGCGCTCGAGCTCCGAGAATGACTCGCTTCGTAGGTCCGTCTTGTCATAGTCAAAGAAAACCAGCAAGCGGTCAACACCACCCTTGAGTGGGGCTAATACGATGTTCTGCTGAAGCGTTTGCCCCGGAGACGTAGGAGCAACTTCGTATCGGTCCGAGTGGAAGACATATCCTGGTGCCGATGCCGTAACGGAGTAAAGGCGCCCCCTCGGAAGGGTCACAAAGTAGTCGCCGGATTCTGGATCACTCCGAAGGTCCGCCATCCTGGAGCCAGTGCTAAGGTCTGTGATAGTAATGGTAGCCGAAACAGGTGCGCCAGTGTTGCCATCACGAACGGTTCCCTCGACAAGGGTAACGGGATCACCAGGGAATGGATTTGGAACGATACTGTAGTTGTCGTAGCGTCCAGATTGAGTACTTCTGGTGAAGAATGCTTGATCGGAGTTAGGGATTGCGGCATAGAAAAGCTCGTCGGCAGGCGTATTGATTGCGCTTCCCATTGAGATGATCTTTTGCACCGTATTGCCTGCAATGGTAGCCACATACAGGTCGAAACCACCTGCCCCACCTGAACGATTACTGGAAAAATAGAGCGTCTTGCCATCCGCTGACACAACGGGACACATTTCATCCGACGTTGAATTGGCACCTTCCAGTTGCCGGGCTGGTGTCCAAGTGGTTCCATTCCATACGGACACATAGATGTCCGTGCCACCTGTACCGCCAGCACGGTCGGAAACGAAGTACAGCGTCCGTCCGTCGGCGCTGATGGATGGTTGAGACTCGAATGCTGGAGAATTGATGGCGCTACCAATGTTTTCGATCTCTGTTGCTCGCCCCTTATAAACCGTGGCAAGGTAAATGTCCGTTCGTCCGTAGGAACGTACGTCGTGTTCGTACGCTGCGAAGTACATCGTGCGCCCATCAGGAGTCAGTGTTGCAGTTCCCGCGTGGGTTGCATCATTGGCATCGCCACGTAGTTTGACGGCTTCCTGCCATCCAGTACTGCTGCGCTGCGATGTGTACAATCGTTGGCCAAGGCCCCCTTCCTCTGAAGTAAAGTAGAGGACGCGGCCATGATTCGTAATGGCTGGGGCAAAGTCGTCCCCAGGAGTGTTGGATGGAAGGGGAGTGATTTGGATTTGTTGTGCCGAAAGGCACAGTGGTGAGATGCACAACCAAAGAATGAAGAACGCTTTCATGATGACCTCCTTACAAACGAACCCACAGGCCCAGAACGGCCTGGAGTGAGTGAAGGGTAGGTTCACTGGGAGTCACGACGCGTTGTCCGAGCGTGAGCGTGCGACTGTCATCCACAACAGGATTGCCAGCAGGTGCGGGGGCAGTGAACATGAATTGGTATCCAAGCCTTGGAACAAGATCGATGCTTGTCGTAAGTGGAAGTCGATACGCCAACGAAAACTCTGCACCCAGACGGAGGCTGTTAAGTGCATTGGAGTCATCAACGGTGTCGTTCACGACACGGGACTTCAGCTCTTCGCCGTTCGGTCCGGGAAAGAAGCAGGCATCATGTTGTCCAAGGTTCTGTGATGCTTCTGTAACCATTGCAGACCCACGGAACTGTACGGTGGGGCCTGCGAGGAGCACCAAGCGGGAGACAGGCTCCCATCGGACTTGGGGGCTCACGGTGATATACGTTATGGCCGACGTGTAGTCGACATTCACCGGCGTCGTGGTTATCTGGACGGGCTGACCGTATTCATCGAATAGTGTACAGTCGATGATAGCATCTTCGGAGTTACCGTAGCTTTTGCGGTCGTATGCCGCGCGAAGCTGAACACCAACAGTAGGCGTTATGCCGACATCCACGAACATCGACGCATACGGTGCTAGCCCAAAGCCCTTCGTAAAGGTTTGGATGGGCGACGTTTCCAGGGCACCAGAAACGGACTGAGAGAAGAACGAGAGGTTGATGCCGCCTTCCAAACCGATGGTGACGGGAAGGGAGGAAGACGCAGAGCGGCTAGGCGTTGGTCCCAATGAGGCAGGTCGACCTTTGGGACGAAGTACGTCTTCATCCTGACCATAGGCGGTAGTGCATGCACCTATGGCCAGGAGAAACGGTAGAAGGGACAGCTTCATGAGCTGTACTCCAATAAGTTGGTAAACGGGATCGATCAGTTGTCGATTTGGGCCCGTTGCAGCTTCCCGCTATAGTCGATATAGACACTCTTCCACTCAGTGAAGATGTCGAAGACGGTCCATCCGCCTTCGCGATGTCCATTTCCTGTGCCTTTGATGCCGCCAAATGGCATATGTGCTTCGGCACCGATCGTTGGGGCATTGACATACGTAATGCCTGCCTCAAGATCGCGGACAGCGCGGAATGCTGCATTGACGTCGTTGGTGTAGATCGACGAGGAGAGTCCATAGGCACAGTCATTCGCCAGCGAGACGGCTTCGTCATAGGACGAGCACACCGAAACACTGAGCACTGGACCAAAGATCTCTTCCTGAAAGATACGGGCGGTGCGCTGTACGCCCGTAAAAATTGTTGGCTGCATGAAGAATCCGTTAGCAAGCTCGCCATCGGTTGCTCGCGAGCCACCTGCCACGAGGGAGGCTTCGGATCTGCCAACGTCGACGTAGGTCAGGATTTTGTCCAGTTGACGTTGATTGATAACCGGACCAACTTGTGCTCGAGGATTGGTAAGGCCGGGGCCGAGGACGAGTTTGGCCGCTGCCATAACGAGGCGATCGACGAATTCGTCGTGAATGGCATGATGGAGTATCAAACGCGACGTGGCCGTGCAACGTTGCCCCGTTGTACCGAAGGCACCCCAGAGAACACCTTCGAGGGCAAGTTCGAGGTTTGCGTCGTCCATAACGATTTGGGCGTTTTTGCCACCCATTTCGAGTGACACCTTCTTGTTCAGTTCACCGCACCGGGCTGCAATGGCCTTGCCAGTCGCCGTGCTTCCAGTGAATCCTACGACGTGGATTGCGGGATGGTCAACGATTGCCTTGCCGCAATCAACTGCGCCATGGACGACATTGAAGACGCCAGGCGGTACGCCAGCCTCTTCGAGTATTTCTGCGAAGATGTTTCCACTGTGCGGGGCATCTTCACTTGGTTTGAACACAACGGTGTTCCCGCATACCAGGGCTGGGAGGATTTTCCATGATGGAACCGCTATCGGGAAGTTCCAAGCCGTGATAATACCACAGACACCGATGGGCATACGGAACGAAAGGTTCATTTTATTGGCAAGCTCCGAAGGAGCGTTCATACCAAAGAGGCGCCTGCCTTCAGTCGCGGCATAGTAGGCGGTATCGATAGCTTCCTGGATGTCGCCCCGTGTTTCGGTCAGGGTCTTGCCCATCTCACGCGTCATGATGGCTGCAAGTTCCTCTTTCCGTCGTTCGAAGATGTCACCAGCCCTGCGGAGGATTTCTCCACGCTTGGGTGCTGGAACAAGTCGCCAAGACGTAAACGCCTCTGCAGCTGCCTGTGCGGCAGCATCGACGTCCGCAGCGGCAGAGAGTGGGAAACTACCGATGACGTCGCGTTGGTCGGCTGGATTGATATTGTCAAACGTGGAGCCTGCTTGCGAGGGTACCCACTGACCGTTGATATAGTTCGAAAACTGTGGCATGGACTAAACTTCTTTGTGAATGGGATAGTCGGGATCAATGTCCCCACGGGCGATTCGTTTGAGTTTTCCCTGCGCCAAGGTGCGGCGAATGGGCGACAGTCGTTCGAAGAAATAGATACCGTTGAGGTGGTCGACTTCGTGTTGGATGACTCTTGCCAGGATTCCGTCGGCCTCTATGACATGTTCTTTCATATCTCGGTCAAGGAACCGCACTTGAATGGCATCGGGTCGAACGACCTTGTCACGCAAATCAGGCAAGGACAGACAGCCCTCTTCAAATTCTTCAACATCATCGGAGAATGCCTCGATGATGGGATTGATGAGTACAAGTGGGCTAGGGGAGGCAGCATCCTCTTCGGCGTCCGAAATGTCGATGACCGTACAAGCAATGCTCTGGCCAACTTGATTGGCCGCCAAGCCAATCCCGTTTGCACGATGCATGGTTTCGAACATATTGTCGATGAAGAGCCGAATCTCATCGGACATATCCTGTACCAGATTTGTCTTCTTGCGTAGAACAGGATGGTTATATGTGTAGATAGGGAGAATCATGCTGCATTGATGATGTCAAGCAATTGTTTGATGTCGTTAAGGACAAAGTCAACGGCATCGGTGTTTTGATTGCCGAAGGAGTCGCCATACTTGGCAAACGCCGTTTTCATGCCAACGTTTTGTGCACCTACCATATCGCGTTCTGCCCAGTCTCCAACCATGATGGCTTCGTGGGCCTCTACTCCCAACCTGGAGAGTGCAGTTTGGAACGGTTTGGGGCTTGGTTTGCGTTCTCCGGTATCGTCGAACGTAACCACAACATCAAAGAAGTGGTGGTAGTTGATGAAACAGAGTCGTAACCAGGCTTCGCGTGTGGGTGCATCGCTCAGAACGGCAAGTTTGATACCCATCCGATTCAAGTGCATCAATGTTGCCGTTACGTGCGGATAGGGTTTCAATGCTGCTTCACGAGCTCGGCGGTATGCGATGATCCCAGCCGAGATGATGCGAGGATCGACATATCCGAGGACATCCGTCAACAGCCTGTCGAACACTTGTTGGTATTCGATCCCTTGTTCTTTGTATATGCTGTCGATGTGAGACTTTACTTGGTCGAACGTCAAGGCAAGTCCAGCGTCCATCAT
>JALOMA010000051.1 GCA_025455735.1 Candidatus Kapaibacterium sp. | reverse complement strand
GACGTGATGATCGTCGGCGGCAGCAAACACAGCATCGGAGATGGGGGCACGGATATCTGCGGCGGCGTGTTCGTTGAGTTGGCGCGTAATCTCGCGGCAGGACTCGTTGATGCGTGGGCGATCCATCGTCCAGACGTCATAAATGCGCATAAGCAGGTCCAAGAAGCCAATGCGCCCTCCCCTACTTTCCGGCGGAAAGTAGGTGCCAGCCATAAACGGGCGCCGTTGGGCATCCATCATCACGGAGAGAGGCCAGCCACCGTGGCCTGTCATAGCTTGGCAAACGTCCATGTAGATGGCATCAACATCGGGACGTTCCTCGCGGTCCACCTTGATGCACACAAAATGTTCATTCAGGTAGCGGGCGATCTGGTCATTCTCAAAGCTTTCGCGCTCCATGACATGGCACCAGTGGCACGTGGCATAGCCGATGGAGACAAATACGGGGCGGTCCAATGCTCGTGCACGCTCGAACGCCTCCGTGCCCCACGGAAACCAGTCAACGGGGTTGTGGGCGTGCTGAAGCAGGTACGGTGACTGTTCGGCGGCCAGTCTGTTGGCGGGAGCCGGCATCAGGACGAATACCGTTCGCTGATGATGGGAATGAGATAGTCGTCGAAGGCACGGCGTTGGTCGTAGGCTGGGGCCCAATCCCAGTCAGCACGTGCAGCAGAATCATCGACGTCTGCGCACCAGGAATCGATGATCGCCTGCCTCTTGGGATGCGGAGCATAGGTGATGTCGGTATTGGGCCATACAGAGCGCACTTCAGCGGCAATGGCTTCGGCCGAAGGGGCGAAGGCACCGATGTTATACACACGCTGGCGCAGGCGAGAACGATCTGCGGAAGCGAGTTTGAGAAGTGCCTCGACGCCATCTGGCATGGCCATGAAGGGAATACGGGCATCGGGGCGTACGAAGCAGGCGTATGATTTGCCTTGGGCGGCATTGTGAATCATCTCCGGCGCGAAGTCGGAGGTTCCACCGCTGGGTACCGTATGGGCAGAGATCAGCCCTGGAAAACGCAGGGCGCGGAAATCGAGCACATCAGCTTGGGCGTCCAACAGTTGTCCGTACCGGTCGGACATATATCCACCGAGTTGTTCACAGTACAGCTTATTGATGCCATACATGGTGATCGGTTGGAGGTACTGGTCTTCGGTAAGCCTTCCTGCCGCCTGTTTTGTTTCCAGGTTGGGTAGTCCGAAGACGGCGATGGTGCTGGGAAAGAGGAACGTAACGGGAGAGCCTCGCCGTTGACCGATGGCACGCGCCATGGACAGCAATCCAAGGGTGCCGTTCACGTTGACGTGATGTGCACGTTCGGGAGCCTTTTCGGCACTGGTGCTGAGCAGCGCGGCCAGATGGTGGATTTCATTGATGTCTTCTTCTTGCAAGCGAGCCCACAAGGCAGGATCGGAGACGTCACCAGTCAGGTGGAGCGAAGACTTGGAGGCCAAATCGGCATGGAGCGGTGCGAGGTCGACGGTGATGATGCGAGCACCTTCTAGTTCGGCAAAGCGCTCCAACAAGGTGTGTCCAATTTCACCATTGGCACCGGTAACGAGTATGGTCCGTGGCACAGGTTCGTCCTTGAAACGGCAGAATGGAAGAATACAGCTACAAGTGCTGCAAACATACCACGCGGCCGGAACGTGTTAGGCGCGTGTTGCCACTTCGAGGAACCGTAGCGTGCCCGTAAGGCCGTAGGACCGTACAATGTCGGCACAGGTCGTCAGCCGTGGAACCGTATATCGCTCGTACTCAAGAAGTCCCTGTTGCTGCCAAACGTAGGCTTGGGGAAGACGAGGATGTTTCCGCGACAGGTTGCCATAGGGATGGGGCGACCGTGCGCTCCAGTACCATTGGAGAAGCACGATGCGTTGGGCGTCGGTAGCGACGGCACAAAGGACGGGCAGAACGACATTAACGAGCAGCTCCCTCCGGAGAGCGTCGCCCTCCAAGGCAATCTTCTGCCGTTCGGCTTCAGCCATGGCTGCAACAAGTTCATCGGGTGTCAGTTCGCTGACGTCCCGGAGCAACCGCCCCAATGGCGACTCACCGAGACGTTCTCGGATGCCATCCCATGCCCGTGTCTCCAGCGGACGTCGCCGGCGGCGGTGAAGTCGGTCCAGCCATGCTGCGGTCAGGCAGCGGGCTGCTTCCATTGGACCAAGACGCCGAACCACAACGTCGGCCTCTGCCGTAAGCCGCAGCAAGCGGAGGAGTGCATGATGTTGCAATTCGTCAAGAGCTGGTCCTTCGGCGGAGGCCACCTCGGCAATATGCCGAACGTGCGGGCGTAGCCGGGCGGGATCGACAACGAGCGTCCATCGAGCCTCTGGCACAGGCATGTCGTCGTGGAACACAACGTGAACCAAGAGTCGGGCATACCGGCGGTCGGCATGGTGGCGATGATCATACCAGTCTGAAGACCGGCGATGGAACTCCGCCATACCAACATGGACGGTGCCGTGATGCAGAACGGCCATGTCGCGAAAGTCCGGCCCGTCGTATACATTCAAGGTGCCAGCCGCGACAATTTGAATTTCATCGCCATTCGTGCACTTCCACCGTATGGAAGGGTCCGATAACATAAGCTGTACTGCGCGTTGCAGCGTGCTTTCGGGAAGGGCCAACATGATACTCTCTGTGAAGTGGAAACGACCGTACGCTGCCCACATCGGAACGTGACGGAGCCAAAGCGTACTTTTGCATCATGATTCCCAACAGCGGTCTGTGCATCGGCCTGGATATCGATCCAGAGAAAATCCCCCTCGACCTTCGGTTCAGCCCCACGGCAATGGAAGATTATGCCCGGTTGGTTGTTGAAGCTACACGCGACATTGCAACGTGCTTCAAGATCAACGTTGCATTCTTCGAGCGCTATGGCAAGCGTGGCATCGATGCCCTGTATGCCGTGAGAGAAGCCGTTGGCACGTCCTATGTAATCCTGGATGCGAAGCGTGGAGACATCGGCAATACGTCCTCTGCCTATGCCGATGCGGCGTTCGGCGAGCTTCAGGCCGACGCCGTCACGGTGGCTCCCTATATGGGAAGAGACTCCGTGGAACCGTTTCTTGATGTAGAAGGCAGAATGGTGTATATCCTCGCACTAACGTCGAATCCTGGTTCGGCAGACTTCCAGCGTCTGGATGTTGGAGGAAAGCCACTATACCGGCACGTTATGGATACGGCCCTATCATGGCATCGCCGATCGACCCTTGGCTTCGTTGTTGGCGCCACCCATCCTTCGGAACTTGCCACCCTGCGCGAAGCGTATGCCGAGGCCCCTTTTCTTATTCCCGGAATCGGGACACAAGGTGCGTCGGCAGCTGAAACGGCACAGGCCAACGGTACGGGTCCAGCCGTGTTTAATGTTTCGCGGGCCGTGTTATATGGCCATACTGGACCCGACCTAACCGCAGAACTGCGGGCAAAAGCCATGGCGTTTGCGCTTGATCTCCGCGAATAACGCCAATATGCCCTTGTGCACGTCCTGCACAATCGTGCCTCAAACGATTGGCCGCAATCGTGCCGTAGGGTAATTTGACCATGTACTTGACGATGCGACTATTCAAAAACGACCACGGAATGATTCCATGAAAGACTCGGTGTTGTCGGCCGCCACGGCCATGACCCTTTCCTTGACAGTGGCTGGCATCATAGCGGGATGCGGATCGGCACAACAAGGGCCGCAACCGCCAGATACGTCAAAGGGACCGAAGAAGTCCATTAAACCCTTTGCGGACGTCGTAACGAAAGAAATGGTTGCTGATAGTGGCCTTTTTATCGTGTACAGACAGGATGAAAAGGTATTGTTCGAAATCCCGAATAAGGAACTCGGTAAGGAACTCCTCCTTGTTAGTCGTATAGCAAAGACACCACAAATCGGCTATGGCGGCGAAGAGAGTAATACGCAGGTTGTCCGATGGGAACGGAAGTATGACCGCATCCTTCTACGCACCGTGTCCTATGAGAATATCGCTGCCGATTCTCTCCCCATTTCCAGGGCCGTAAAGGCAGCAAACTTTGAGGAGATCATCCGCTCCTTCCCTATCGCGGCCTATAGCAAGGACACTTCCGGCGTTGTGATAGACGTAACGGATATGTTTACTTCGGATGTGGGCATCCTAACGCCCAACAACGGACTGAAGCAGTCCCTGAAGGCTCGTGGCGTGGATAAGGAACGGTCCTTTGTGGAGTATGCCAAGAGTTTTCCCGACAACATCGAAGTGGAAAACGTGCTGACGTACAATGCGGAAGTATCACCGCAGAATCCGTCGACGCAGACCCTATCGTTCACCATGCACCACTCCATGGTACGCCTTCCGGAACGTCCCATGACGCCCCGTTTGGGCGATCCACGGGTGGGGTTTTTCTCGCTGTATAAGGTCGACTACGGCCGGCCTGAACCTGAAGCAGTCCTGCGTCAATATATCTTACGCTGGCGTCTGGAACCCAAGGATACGGCTGCCTTCCTTCGCGGAGAGTTGGTAGAACCCATCAAACCGATCACGTACTACATTGACCCAGCAACACCCGTTCAGTGGCGTCCGTGGCTGAAGAAGGGCGTAGAATCGTGGAACGAGGCGTTCGCCGAGGCTGGCTTCAAAAACGCCATCCGTTGTATCGACCCCCCAACAAAGGAAGAGGACCCAGACTGGTCACCGGAAGATGCCCGATATAGTGTTATCCGCTATTATCCCTCGGAAGTCGAGAACGCATATGGCCCCAACATCCACGATCCACGTACGGGAGAAATTCTGGAAAGTGATATCGGATGGTTCCACAACATTATCAAGCTGCTGAACAGCTGGTACTTCACCCAGGCAGTCGCCGATACTCGCGTACGCACATTGCCCATTCCAGACAGTATTCTGGGCGAATTCGTAGCCTATGTGTCCGCCCATGAAGTTGGTCACACACTTGGCCTGCCGCACAACATGCGCGCTTCGAATGCCTATCCCGTAGACTCGCTGCGGTCACCATCCTTTACTGCGCAGTATGGCACAACGCCGACCATTATGGACTATGCCCGGGCCAACTATGTTGCCCAACCTGGGGATGGCGTCACGAACTTCCTGCCTAAGATTGGCCCCTATGATAAGTACGTCATCAAGTGGGGGTATCGCCCCATCATCGGTGCCCAGACCAGCGACGCCGAACTCGAAACCACACGCGGTTGGGCAAAGGCTGCAGAAGGCAACAAGATGCTGCGGTTTGGAGCGCAGCAATGGATGACCGTCGACCCCACGGCACAGATGGAAGACTTGGGCGATGATCCCATCAAAGCCACAACGTATGGCATCGCCAACCTGAAGCGCCTCATGGGCTACCTGTACACGGCAACGTACAAAGAAGGTGAGTCCTTCCGCGCACTCGGCGATGCCTACGACGACGTATTGGGCCAGTTCCGCCGGGAAATAGGTCACGTCGCAAACGTCCCAGCAGGTGTCGAAATTGACCGTAAGGTGTTTGGATCGACCGGACTTGTCTACACGCCTGTTGCCAAAGATCGCCAGAAGGCTGCCGTAACCTTCCTGAACGACAACGTTTTTGTTACGCCAACGTGGCTCCTTGATCCAACCATCGTTGGATTGCTGTATCCCTCGGGTGCCGTCCAACGCCTTGCCGACGTTCAGACGTCCGTACTGCGCACGCTTGTCTCCAACGACAAGCTTCTCCGCCTTATCGACCAGCAAACCCGCCTAGGCGCTGCTGCATATTCCGTACCCGAGCTCTACACCGACGTCGAGACGGCAGTCTTCAAGGAACTCTCGGCTAAAGGACCAGTCGACTTCTATCGCAGGAACCTCCAGCGCGCCTGGATTCAACTTCTCATCGAAAAGTCTCAGCGTGCGGAGGTTACCGGTGGTGATTTCTGGACGATGCTCTTTGCTGGACCGGGCGTCTACACCACCGACGTTCGTGCCATCTCGCGGCTGCAGCTCTCGAACCTCCTCAAACGCCTAAAAGCCACACCGTCCACCGACGCTGTTACGCAGGCGCACTGGATGGATCTTGCGCTTCAAATCGAACGAGCACTATCACCCGACGCACGCCCATGAGACAGTCCTCGCGCATTGTCTGGCTTGGTTACGCTTCCATCGCCCTCAGCATCGTCTGGGGAGCTGGAGTGTTCCCAGCATGGTATGCGCTTCGACTAGCGCGCCGAATGCCGGAGGATCAGCTGTCACATCGCCCCACACGCCGTGATGTACGAGGCGGAAGGGTCCTTTCCATCGCCGGAATGACGCTCAGTATCGTTGTTATCCTCGCTGTACTGTGGAGCCTTGTTTCAACGGCCATCTGGCTCCCTTGAATACGCATGGTAAGGGGCCTTGGCTCCCCTATGGTAAGATCAAGTCCACTCTCTATACGAAACCGGCGGACGTTTCCAAGGAACGTCCGCCGGTGCTATTTTCAGTGAGGCTTGGTATGCTTTTATCCCTGCTCACTAGGTAGTCCCATTCCACTGGCCCGAGGACCAACGTATTGGATCGAGCTACTGAAGGCCATAACGGGAAGGAGGATAAAAATGAAGATTCCATATAACACGCCGAAGACCGTGTCCTTGCCAAACGATCTGGCAACATCAATTCCGATGATGATGTTGATGGCTATCACGCCCGGTATACCAACAATTGGAACAAAACCTACGCCAATCAACACAAGGATCCACCACCATGGCCTGCCAACGATCTCCAAGAGCAATACCAGATTGTACACAGGAATGAATCCGGCCCATAAGGGCTTCCCTGCCTTACGCAGTAGCTTACCCATACAGAAACCATAGAACAGGTATATCACTGCCGAGGAGAGTCCGAGGAACAAAAGCGCTCCGGCGAGCATACCGGGATCCACCGTTCCCAATTCTGAATTCTCAAACATGCCTAACCTCCATTGATATGTGGAACTACCGACCTTGCTGGCCATGTCATGCGGAATCCAATATAGCATGAAACCACATCTCATGACGCATGATTGAACACTACCGCGAAACACGAACGTGGGCCCAAATAGGAAGCCACTACCGTAAATTGCAGACTATGAAAACGATATCGGAATACCTGCCCATCCTTGGTTTGCTGGTTCGGTTGTTCGTTGGCGGACTCTTTGCTTTTGCGGCCATACCGAAGATAGCAGAGCCCTTGGCCTTCGCAACATCGATTGCGCACTACGACCTCCTTCCGAACGCCCTGGTGAATGTATTCGCCCTTGTGATTCCATGGCTGGAAATCCTTTGCGCCGTATGCCTTATCGTTGGCTATCGGATTCGAACCAATGCACTGCTTACAGCGGCAATGATGGTCATGTTCACCTCTGCCGTTGCCTGGGCTGTCGCCCACGGCCTAAAGATTGACTGTGGATGCTTCGGAGAAGGCAGCAGCGATGTAACGGACGTAACCAAGATCATCAAGAACCTTGGTATCACCGCATGCTGCGTCTATCTGTGGATCTTCCCGAATACGACCCTTTCACTGGACGGCCGTTTGCGGGAGGACGCATGACCTGGACGCCAACACCCGGTGCCGTCCTCTTTCGCGAACAACTTGGTCAGACAGTACTGGTAGCAGATGGTTCAATGGCCATCGAGCTGGCGCGACGTGGACTGACGGAACGCCCAGCAGAGCGGTACAACGTTTCGCACGGCCGGGAGGTCGAACGCATCCATGCCGACTTCATGACGGCGGGTGCAACCCTACTCCAGACCAACACACTGGCCGCCAATCGCTATCAATTGGAATCCTCCATGCTGTCGGCGCGGGTCACGGAACTCAACCGAAAGGGTGCGTGGCTGGCACGCACGGCGGCAGCGGGACAGGCCTTTGTGGCTGGGGTCGTTGGCCCAACGGGACGCATGCTGCACCCACTGGGCCCCCTCCGGGCCGAAGACCTTGCCACGGCATTCACGGAGCAAATCGCTTCCCTACTGGCCGGCGGCGTGGACATGATCCTCCTGAAGTCGTTCATCGACCTTGACGAACTGGAGGCCGCCATAGATACCGTCAGAGCGCTGTCCAAGGACGTCCCTTTGCTGGCCCTGAAATCCTTCCCGGAAGATGGGTCCGTGCTGGCGGGCACATTTCCTGCAGACGTTGCACGCCGGCTCCGAGGCCATGGTGTGGACGCCATTGGCTCCAACGGTACCGTCGGACCGCAACGCATGCTGGGTATCATTCAATCCCTGCGAAGTGAGGCAGGGCCCCTTACCGCCCTACCTGACGTCGGTATTCCAACGATCGTGGATGGTGTTCCGGTATACAACGCCGAGGCTTCATATGTTGCTGCAGCCGCACAACGCCTAGTAGACCATGGTGCAGGAATCGTCGGGGCGGATGGTGGTGCATCCATCGAACATGTACGCGCCATCGCCGCTGCGGTAGCCGGCCGTACCGTGGGATCTGCCCCGGTTGTTTTTGCTGGCGGTAAGTCCCGTGTCCCGGAAGCTACGCAACGTCCATCTCCATCAGCATTTGAACAGGCCCTTCTTGACGGACAATTCGTGTCCACCGTGGAGTTGGACATTCCACGCGGCCTCGACATGTCGTCCGTGGTCGACGGTGCACGCACCCTTTTGCACCATGGCGTTACTGCCGTGAATATTTCCGACGGTGCACGGGCGCGCCTTCGGATGTCCCCGATTGCCATAAGCGCTTTGGTACAACAAACCACTGGCATGGAGTGTATTACCCATTTGGCCTGTCGGGACCGCAATATGGTAGCGCTGCAGGCCGAAGTTCTGGGGGCATGGTCGATGGACGTCAAGAATATATTGGCTGTCACCGGCGACCCCACACACATCGGCGATTATCCCTCGGCAACGAGTGTCTACGATGTAGATAGTATTGGGTTGGTTCGTGCACTCGATAAAATGAATCATGGCTTGGACCTCATGGGCAACCCACTTGGTGCACCAACCAGGTTCTCGATTTCCTGTGCCGTCAATCCTGCAGCCGATGATCTTGAACGAGAACTGGATCGATTGGCATTAAAAGTCGAACAGGGTGCCACGGTAGCATTCTCACAGCCGGTGTTCGACCCCGACGTGCTTGACCAATTCCTCGATCGAATTCGCCATTTTGATATCAAGTTTCTTCTGGGAGTAATTCCACTTCGAACGATTCGCCATGCCGAGTTTCTCCACTATGAAGTTCCTGGAATGCTCATTCCAGAATGGGTCCGGAAACGTATGGCGGAAGCGGGATCAGATACGGAGCGTGCTACAGCCATCGGAATTGATTTGGCGGTGACTTTCCTGCACAACGTTCTGGACCGTATCCATGGCGTCTATTTGATGCCTCCCTTCAAAAAATACGACATCGCCGTCGCGATTCTCAATACTTTACCAGCAGTAGGAGCACGTCATGCACAACAATCCTCTTGACCCCTTCCTTACCCCTCCGTTGGAATACATGCGGGCTAGCTTTGGGAAACGATTCGTAGCCTTCCTCATTGACATGTTGATAATGTTTTTAGCTGCGTCAGTCGTTGCAGTGTTCCTGTTTTCCTCGGGTTTTTCTCTCTCATTACTTCCTCCCGAAGAACTATCCACGATTCGTGATATATACAGCCGAGCGAATATTGATAGCGAAGCGACAGAAACGATCATAGGCATTGTTTCCGCATACTCCGTTTCGTCAATCATCATAGCCTTGATCTATATGGGTATCGAGGCCACTACAGCCGCATCTCCTGGAAAAAGAGTTATGGGAATGGTTGTAACGCGCATAAGCGGACAAGCAGCAGACTCGGCGTTATGGACGCGTCGCGTCATCGTAAAGTATCTCTCTACAATCCTCGGAATATTTTCCCATTTTCCCAGTTTGGATTGGTTGGGGCACATTGGCTTGTTCTACTTGATCCTCTTTTACATTGGCTGCCTCTTTGCTCTTGGCGATGAGCGTCTGGCTTTGCACGACCGTATTCTTCAAACAGCCGTAATGCCTAAGGAAGATGTTCAACCATGATTAAATACGGCGAATATCTTCACATAGATTCCATCCTGAATGCACAGCACCCGGAATCGGATAGACATGGGCAACCTGCTCATGACGAAATGCTGTTCATCATCACGCATCAAACGTTCGAACTGTGGTTCAAACAAGTGCTCTTCGAAGTTGGCAGCGTTGTCGACATTCTTGGCAAGCCCTATGTACGTGAAGCCGACGTTTCCACCTGCCTGGCACGTGTGCAACGCGTCAATCGCATTATGGAACATCTGGCACAGCAATTTACCCTGCTGGAAACGATGTCGCCAGGCGATTTCATGGACTTCCGTGGTTTTCTTAACCCTGCGTCTGGCTTCCAAAGCGTCCAGTGGCGTATCCTTGAACGCACCCTAGGCCTGCCGGAGTCCAAGCGTGTTCTGAAGCACTATAAAGAAAGTCTGCCAGAGCACGAACAACACCAATTGGACGCGGCGACACGCAACCCAACACTTTTCGATGTTGTAGAAAAATGGCTCTCAACCATGCCTTTTATGGAATCCGAAGGGTATGCTTTCTGGGAGTCTTATCGCACTGCCGTGCGCGCCATGTTCGATCGTGATCGGGCAGACGTACGACGCCTGGCCGACGCCGACGGACATGACGCCTCAGACGCACTGGAACAAATCGATCGCACGGAAGATGGGTTCATGTCTCTCTTCGATGCGTCACGGTATGCCGACCTTCTGGAACATGGTACCCGTAGGCTTAGCCAACGAGCTACGCTTGCGGCCCTGTTCATTTCCACATATCGCAATCAACCGCTTCTTCAGATCCCCTATCGCCTGCTGGATGCCATCGTCGAGCTGGACCGCCTGGTGTCCTTGTGGCGCTATCGCCATACGATGATGGTTAGCCGGATGATTGGCATGCGTATCGGTACGGGTGGTTCCAGTGGACATGAATATCTCATGGCTACAACCATCCGGCAGCGCGTCTTTGATGACATTACGTCCCTAAATAGTTTCCTAATTCCCTCCGAACATATTCCGGACCTCCCTTCCGATATCAGAACCCGTCTCCAATTCGTCAACGAAACACATTCGTAACCATGCCTGACGTACGCGCATGGATGGCGCGTACGCTCCTGCAGTGCGGACGCACCGTTCTTGATACCATCTTCCCTGCCTCATGCCTTGCTTCTGGAGTGCTTCTACCCGCACAGTCCAGGCTGCATGGCATCCATGATTCTATCACGGACTATCTGCTTCCTGCGCCATTCCCGAACGCCCTCCGTGCCGGAGTTGCTCGCCATTTTGGGCCCGACGAACTCCTCGTAGATCGCTTTGACGCACTCTGGAGCATCGATGCGGCCGCCGCAGCCATCCTGCACGGTATCAAGTACCACGGTCGTAGTCGTCTTGCCTTTGATTGCGGAAGAGAGTTAGGCTTACTGTGTATCGAGCGCGGTC
This sequence comes from Candidatus Kapaibacterium sp., assembly GCA_025455735.1. GTDB lineage: Bacteria > Bacteroidota > Ignavibacteria > Kapaibacteriales > Kapaibacteriaceae > JALHPC01. The sequence goes on along the minus strand of JALOMA010000051.1, from coordinate 2,006 downwards.
TTGGCATCGATGGTATCATCCCAGTTCCGCTCCATCGTGCTCGATTGCGAGAACGTGGTTACAATCAATCATTGCTGGTTGCAAGGGGCCTTGCCTCCATCGTGGACGTCCCGGTGGTAGATATCCTCCAACGACGTCGCTATACCGGCACGCAAACGGTTCTTGGGGCCTCGGAGCGGCGATCGAATCTCTCAGACGCTATCAACGTGAATAAAAGCCCGACCTTCTCTTTCAGCCTGGATGGTGCCCGCCTCCTGTTGGTGGACGACGTGCTTACGACTGGATCGACGCTCAATTCCTGCGCTTGGGCACTGGCCCCGTACGGTCCGTCCCACATTGGCGCTGCTACCCTTGCAGCTGCGTGAAGCCAGTCTGTCTAGTGATGCCCTGGCCGGGCGCGCACAGAACGTTCCCAGACTGCAGACTGCTTGTTGGACAAGAAGTTGATGAAGCCCAAATACACGGACCAATTCATAAAGGCGAAATAGAACGGCACACGGATCAGCCGCCAGTGAATTCCACGGTGGCTAAGCACGGCCCCCATCAAAGCAAGCATGTAGAAGAGCCCCTGGGCAATGAAGAGCCACCAGTACGGCCCCCCACTCGGTGATGAGACGGCTAGTATTCCATTCAATACCACCACGACGGGCAGAAGAAATGGACACACCGACCAACGAAAGAAGCGGTGGGAAACAAACTGCAATGCCAATCGCCAATTGCCGAAGGGGTTCTTAAGGTCCGAGAATATCTGCAGACTTTGGAATCCACCCGCAGCTATTCGCACCTTGCGTTTTCCCTCCTCGGCCACGTTTGCAGATGCGAACTCTTCGCCGTAGGCATCCCTGGCATATTTGACGGTATAGCCAAGTCGGCAGACGCTCAGGGAAATATAGAAATCATCAAGGATGACGTTTGGTGGCACCGGAACATACAGGTTGCGCCGAACCGCAAACAACTCCCCAGCAGCACCTATGACCGTGTGAAATTGCGACTCCTGATTTTTCAGGAACGACTCATACTTCCAATACAGATTTTCCTGAGCTACAGCATGGTCTGCTGTTCCCGTGAGCACACGTTTTTCTCCAGCCACGGCACCAACCGATGACTCCCGAAAATCTGCCGTTATCGCACGCAATGCCTGTGTATTCAACATGGTATTGGCATCGGAAAAAACAAGCACATCTCCGGTGGCCACCTCGACAGCCCGGTTGATGGCTGCAGTTTTCCCAGACCTCTGCGGCTGGTGGAGTAGGCATACATTCTGGTGTTGGAAGCTACGAACGATATCAACGGTACCGTCCGTTGAACCATCCGTTACAACGATCATCTCTACCAGATCCCGCGGATAGTCCAAGCCAATGCTATTCTCGACTTTTGCCCGGATACAGTCTTCTTCATTATACGCGGCAACGATCAACGTTATCGATGGCAACATTGCATCGTTTACCTGATGCGAAACCGTACCGATGTCCTTACTGTCGTCGACTAATGAACGAAATGCATTCAACACTACCAGCAAGGCTGGATAGCCCAAATACGTATAAACGATGATGCCGAGAGAAATCCAGAACGGAACTTCGATAAGGATTGTCATGGTGTGGCAAGTTACGCAGCGCACCACAGACGTCGAGGCGTGGCATAGATATAGTCCATGTTCTCCCCCTATCGCACAATCACCAGCGGCAGCACCTGCATGCCATGGTCACCCGCACAATCACCAGCGGCAGCACCTGCATGCCATGGTCACCGTCGAGCACCACCATGTACGTGCCCGCTGGCAGCGGTGCATCGCCCGTACCGATCGTCACCTGGCGCTGGTCCGGGGAAGGGGCCATGGTCCAACGGTGGACACCCGTGACGTCCACGATACTGATGCGGCGCAGGCTGTGGCCATAGCTGATCGTCCATTCTTCGGAAGCAGGATTGGGCACCACGCGGCTGGCGGCGCTCGTCTCACCGGCTACCGAGACCACGGTGCCCTCCATGATGACGGCCGTGGCGGCGCC
>JALOMA010000247.1 GCA_025455735.1 Candidatus Kapaibacterium sp. | reverse complement strand
GATGTGTGCCCAGGATGCTACGGTTGAGATGCGCGTCAACAGGTCGGCTATGTCGGCATCGGTCAGCGATCCGTCGGCCTTGATGAAGCGCAAGCGGTACTGATCAATGCAGTCCGTAATAGTTCCTGTTGGTGGGTACACGCGAGTACCACGGTTGGAGATCATTTTGAGCGTGGCTGAGGCGCCAGCAGTGGCAGCTTCGATTGCCTTACCCAAGTCGACTGGTGCAAGGGGCGTTTCCACGAAGATATCGGCACCGGCAACACGGCGCGTGGCCACCTTCACGATATCGCGCTCTGCGGGGAAGGATGGCAGGTTGATGGCTTTCACGTCGCGGATGGCATATGTGGAGCTCTTTTTGCCAAAGTTGGCGATAACGGCTTTCGTGTAGTCCGTTGTGGAGCAGCCCGCACTGTCGCCAACGACGTCCCGCGTACGATACGTTCCTTCTTCCCACGTCGCCACGACGGCATTCTCGATCAAGGAAGCGGCTTCGAACTCGCCGAGGTGACGAAGCATCATGACGCCAGAGAGGATCACGGCCGTCGGGTTGATGTTGTTTTTGCCAGCATATTTCGGAGCCGATCCGTGAACGGCTTCGAAGATGGCAACATCGGAGCCGATGTTTGCCGAGGGGGCAAATCCAAGGCCGCCAACCAGGGCGGAGGTGAGGTCGCTAATGATGTCGCCATTCATGTTCGTCGTCACGATCACATCGAATTGTTCCGGCTTCTTGACAAGCTGGTGGGCGCAATTGTCGATGATGATATGATTCGCTTCGATGGACGGATACTCTTTGGCAATGTCTTCGAACGTGCGTTTGAGAAGTCCTTCCGTCATCTTCATGATGTTGGACTTCGTTGCGCAGTGGATCTTGGATCGACCTTCTGCGATGGCGAATTCAAAGGCAAGGCGAACAACTTTTTCGCAGCCTTTGCGCGAGATCAGTTTGAGGCATTGTGCAACACCGGGTGTTTGCATGTGCTCAATACCGGCGTAGAGGTCTTCGACGTTTTCCCGTACGACGACGAGGTCGAGCTTGCGTCCGCTGTATGGTGTTGGAACTCCCGGAAGCTCGCGGACGGGGCGAATGTTTCCGAATGTTTCAAACAGTTTGCGGAGGGTCACATTTGCACTCTTTTCTCCGTAGCCAACAGGAGTACCAAGAGGGCCCTTTAGAACGACACGGGTTTTGCTGACGCTATCGATGGTCTCCTGGGGTACACCGGAAGCAATCCCTTGTTTGAAAACCCGTTCGCCAGCATGGCGTTCTTCCCAGGCAATGGAAGCACCGGTCGCTTCGATAATGGCCAGTGCAGATTCTACACATTCGGGCCCAACGCCGTCACCAGGGATTACCGTGACGAGTTTCTTTCCATCCGCGGTGTGATGGATGCTCATGAAGATCTCCGAAAAGAGGCGTGATGTTGCTATCCCTGCGCATTCGGCAGGAGCGCAAAGATATGGCGTGGGCACACAACCGTCAGCGCGTGATTGCCACTTTTGCGACAGCAGAGCCCTGGTCACTTTGCGAGGCCGCATGGATCATGTACACTCCTGGAGGTACCGGGTTGCCATTGCTATCGTTACCGTCCCAGAGTGCCTGTCTTCCCCTCGTTTGGAGCGCAGCCACAACATGACCGTTTGCTGTCATCACACGGAGGTCGGAATCTGCGGCGAGTCCGTCGATGACTAATTGTACGCCACGACCAGGCTTGAACGGTTGGGGATAGACACGTATTGCATATTCCGTGACTGGTCGGATACTCTGCGAAGCAGCCGAGGACAGGCCTTCCGTGGTTCCAAACCAAACACGACCGGTAAATGGATCCACGGCTACCGATCGAACATTGTCGTTTAACAGGGGGCTTCGCGATGCACTGATAACTGCAAGGACTTCGGTGCCATCTTCGTTCAACACGTATACGCCCGTCGCGGTCGCAATCCACTTGTTGTTCAACGCGTCAACGTGAAGGTCATTGACTTGCACTGTTCCTAGCACGGAAATTCGGCGGATAAAAGGGATGGACGTGGTGGAAAGGGCGGTTGGAGATGTGATCACAGCAACGCCCCTTGCCGTGCCTACCCATATTGCTCCGTTACGGTCGGTGCGCACGGCTGTGACGGAATTGTCTGGGAGGTTGGTTGCTCCCGAACGAATTGCTACGCACAAATCGTCGGACGCATCGTCAGGAGTGGTTCGTTCGTTGTAGGCCAAAAGACCATTCCCGTAGGGAGATCCAATCCACTTTGTTCCGCCGTTGTCGATAGCCAGATGCCGGTAGTTGTTGTTTGATGGATCAGAACAATTCCGGTAGGATCGACTCGTACCGTCTTCGGCGATACTTACCAGCATGCGGTCAAGACTCTGATCGTTTACCATCCAGATGGTGCCACGGCGGTCCAATTGGGCGTCACCAACAAGAATGAAGCTCGGATCGACACGAATCCCATTCAATGCTGAATTTGACGAATTCAATACAGTCTGCGTAAAACCATTCCCATTAGGCCTCATGATGATAGCACCGCGCCCCCATGTACCGAGGACGGTGCTACCGTCGGACAGGGGTGAAATGCGATAGACTGCGTCAGATGGGAAGTCTGGTATCTCCGAACTGTTGAAATTCTTCCATGCGCCGTTGTCGAACACGGATGCACCCTGCGCTGTGCGGCTGGCATCATTGAAGGAGGCGGCCCACAAGCGACCATCATTGTCTACAGCCACATGATGGAATTGTACGATTGCTGGGGCGTCAAGCTCCACTGGAGCAACACCTTGCGGCGTTCCAAAGACGATTCCCCTCGATTCCACGAATGCCGCCAACCGAAGGGTATCGTTGATGATGGCAGATGTGTGCCCAGCAAGAATGCCCCCCCATGGCAACACAATGGTTCCCGATGTAGTCTCGATGCCACCACTATGTGATGCCACCACGAGATTAGGGTGAACCGTTAGCGCCAATACCGGAGATGGTGTCGTTAGGATGGTCTCGAACGAACCACTGACGAATCTCGTCACGGTTGAGCCCGAGGCGATGTAAAGGTTCTGGCCATCGGATACGATGGTGCGAACGGTCTGGGAGGGGAGTCCATGGGCCGTCGTCACCCGGCGCCAAGCCGTTGGGACTCGCAAGGAAGTAATCGACATGGGAACGACGGCAAGCCCCGAATCGGATGCCACCCACAAGGAGTCTTTGTACACCGCTACCGCGCGAATGGGTGTATTGGTGGGAAGCGTGGCAATCTTGTCAATCGTCTCGGTGAAGACGTTGCGCCGCCTGTCGAAGAGCACGACGCCAAAGTCCGTTGCAATCACCAGCAGCGCAGGAGTGAAGATTGTGTGGTTGATGCGACGCCGTTGGTACTGTGTTGCACGCCTGATATCCGTAATCGGTCGCCAAACGCCAAGGCCGTCGTAGACGTCCAAGCCGCCATCGAAGGAGCCTGCAACAACAGAGTCTCCGTTGGGATCTGCTGCTACGGATGTTATATCAAGAGAGGACAACGCGTCGATATTGGTGTACACCTGGCCCAAGGCCGTGGTTGGATTTGCTGTGAACACGCCACCAGCTGTTCCTGCCCAAATGATCCCTTGAGCATCAGGGCTAGCACTTCGCACAGATCGAAGCG
>JALOMA010000246.1 GCA_025455735.1 Candidatus Kapaibacterium sp. | reverse complement strand
CAGAGCCCAGACGTTGTGGATGCTGTTCGGGAAACCATGTCGCTTCGATATGGCGTCGATACCCAGACAGAACACTACATTCTGTTCCGCCGCTATTGAGCCGTGGCCCCTTTCCCATTATCGGAGAATTGGAGGGAGTAGAGGGTTGCATACACACCGTGAGCGGCCAACAACTCGGTATGCGTGCCCCGTTCTACAATGCGGCCCTCATCAAAGACCAATATCTGGTCGGCAGCTAGAATCGTACTGAGACGATGAGCCACAACGACCGCAGTGCGATTTTTGAGCACGTTTGTGATGGCCTCCTGTACGATGCGTTCGGATGCAGTGTCCAGTGCTGATGTGGCCTCGTCGAAAAGAAGAATGTCAGGATTCCGATAGAGAGCTCGAGCAATTGCCAATCGCTGGCGCTGTCCGCCAGAGAGTTTCGTTCCACGGTCGCCTACGGCGGTATAGTAGCCATCAGGAAGGTTGGAAATGAACTCATCGGCATGTGCAATACGCGCCGCAGCAATTGCTTTGTCAAGATCAGGACTGCCGTCGCCAAGAGCAATATTGTTGAGTATCGTATCGTTGAACAGCATGGTTTCTTGCGATACAACGCCAAATCGAGCGCGATACGATTCCAGCGTGAACGAGGAAACGGGCGTTGTGTCCAACGTGATGGCACCTGACCACGGGTCATAGAGGCGCAATAGGAGATCCAGCATGGTGGATTTCCCACTGCCACTTGCTCCTACCAGGGCAACTGTTGAACCCTCGGGAACAGTAAAGGATATATCGTGAAGAACAGGCCGGTCGGTCGCATAGCCAAAGGTGACGGACGTTACGGCAATGGATGGTCGGCAATCACGCGCGTGCCCTGGCCCACCTTGTACGGTAGGGTGTTCGTCGAGTGTCCGGATGACATTGCTGGCTGCGACGATTCCACGCTGGGTGGAGGCTACGGTGCCAATAATTGCCGAAATGGGCGACATCAAGCTGAAGAGAAGAAAAAGAAAGGTCATAAGATTCGAAGCCGTTAGGTCGCCTTCTGCTAGGGCTGCCCCACCAGCATAAAAGACTGCAACAAGAGCGAGAATCCCAAAGGTATCATTGACTGCTGGTACGAGCGACAAAACACGCGTGTTCTTCAGGGCATGGCGCACGAATCCTGCCGTTTGATCCATAAAACGCTGTTGCACAAACCTCTCGATTCCCATGCCAATGACTATACGGATTCCCTGAACGGACTCTTGCAAGGTTGTCGTGTAGTCTGCCTGGGCGGTCTGCATGCGTTGGGCATACTTCCTCAGGTATTGCGTGGAAAGGCGAATGAGAACGAAACCCAAGAGGGAAATCACGACGGCAATTCCCGTGAGCGAAGGTGACAAGAGGAGCAAACCAGCAATAATCGTGACGACGCTCGTGATCTCGCGCCAAAGTGTCGTCATCGAGTGGATGGTGGCGTGATTCAGCGTCGAAACTTCATTGTTGAGCATTGATATCAGGTCGCCAGCACGCTTTCGGCCAAAGAAATCCATGGAAAGGGTCAGAATCCTGCTAAACACGGCGTCGCGAATGGACTTGATGATTCCCTCCTCTAGGCGTGTGGAAATCACCGCGCCAGCATACTTCAATAAGCCCCGAATCAAAAAGAGGAGAAAAATTGCAAGAGAGAGATTGCCAATCGTCGAGAAATAATCCTCGGCGATAATGACGGAATTCATGAATCCATCGATGGATGCTCGCAGACCTGTATCGACAATGCCCTCTGGTAGCGTCTTCGACGGCAGCGGGCCTCGTTCCGATCCTCCAAAAAGTGTCCGAAAAACTGGGTCGATGATGAAGAACACAAGCGTGTTCAGGAGAGAAAAGGCAAAGTTGACGAGAAACGATAAGAGTAGGAGAAAACGAAAGGGCTTCACGAATGAAGCCATTTTCCTGAGAATATGCCGCAGAGGTAACATGATCATTGATCCAACAAAGTAGAGTACGTACGAGCGTACCGTTGAATGGCTTTCACCAAGGCTTGGGCAACGGACTCCTGCCCAGAGGGACTTTCAATCAACTTCGCATCCGCAGAATTGCTCAGGAATGCTGTTTCAAAGAGAACATTGGGCATGCTTGCACCAACGAGAACAAAAAAACCAGCTTGGTTGACACCCCGGTTCTTCAGTCCAGTGGATGCCGATACTTCCTTTTGAATGTGGCGTGCAAGCTCTTCACTAAGTCTTACAAAACTGCGTTGCGCCATTGTTGCAACGATAAGCTGATCTTCGGACAGAGCAGCATATCGATCCTGCGACTGTTCGAAACGTACGGACGCATTTTCCCGTGCAGCCACCCGAGTGGCATCATCGTTACGGCCAGGACGAAGGATGTAGGTTTCGCAGCCATTGGCAGGATGCGGTTTGTTGGGCATACTATTGCAGTGAATGCTGATAAACAGTTTGCCTCCGGACTCATTGGCTATCTGGCCACGTCGATAGAGCTCAATGAAGGTGTCGGAATCCCGGGTTAGCATCACCTTTGTTTTGGGCATCGCTTTTTTCAGCTTGTCCCGCACCAGTCGCGCAATTGCTAACGTAATGTTCTTCTCGTAGGCCCCATTGACGCTGATGGCCCCAACGTCAACGCCACCATGACCTGGATCCAGCACGATGACATCCAATGCCCATGCATCGTTCGACTTCTTTTCGTCAGGGGGCCTTGGAGTTGTGCCTGCGGCACGAATAACCACAACGATATCCCGTGGGCCATCTCGGCGCGCTGCGGCCGCGACAGGCACAAACTTCGGCCGAATGCGTTCTACAAGGATTCCTCGGATCACCGAGGACGAAAGTTGGGTAACACTCGAGTCGATGGCAATAGCCGATGATCGTGCCACTCCTGGAAACCGCACGACGACGATGCCACCCTCCAGAGATGGCTTTTGCCACTGCGTTATCGTGCGATCGGCACGAAACGTCATAACCACGGAGTCCTTGCCGTACTCCTGGATGCGAATGCGCGTCAGTTGCGGATTGGTGCCATCCTGTGGCATCCATCCAATGGACACCATCAGCATACTTAAACAAAGCAGGGTCTGTAGGTTAGCCAAGCCATCCCTTTCGGCGGAAGTAGACTATCAGGCCTGTTGCCACGGCAGCAATAATCAGCCAAACCCCAAGGTATCCATAGTGCCAATCAAGCTCTGGCATGTATTTGAAGTTCATGCCGTAAATGCTGCTGATGAACGTGAGTGGAAGGAAGATCGAGCTGAATACGGTCAGCACTTTCATGATTTGGTTCAGCCGAGCATTGCTGACGGAAAAATAAGCCTCCATCATTCCCATGACGGATTCGCGTCCAGCCTCGAGTTGATCCGCCACACGAACAAGATGATCATAGACGTTCCGGTAGTAGACTACTTCTTCATCGGAGACCAGCTCGAACTCGCCTCGTGAGAGGCGTGCAACCATTTCTCTCATATAGACGATGGAACGGCGCGCCTCCTGAAGATTGCGCTTCATGTCAAGGAGTTGAACGAGTGTTCGTGTAGACGGACTCTCAAAAATCGACCGTTCCATGTCTTCAAGTCGATCTTCAAACGATGTCACGAGTGGCAGAAATTGATCAACCAAATCATCCAAAAGCAGATGCAAAAGATAGTCTGGGCCTCTTCG